>DASQLL010000282.1:0-5587 GCA_035630035.1 Pyrinomonadaceae bacterium
CTCGACGTTGCCCGTGAGGAGCGAGTTGAGATAACGCGGATGCCCTTCGACGGCTTCGAGCGCTTCGAGCGCGCCGGGCAGCGCGTAGTAAAGCTCCTCGCCGCCCGTCAGACGCTCAAGCTCTTCGAGATAGAGCGCGCACAAATCGCCCGCGCGCTCGCGAATCTGCTCTCGCGTGAAGCCCTCTTCGCGCAGAGCCTCCGCGACGATCTGCAAGTCGGTCATCCCCGACACGCTCAGCTCGTCGAGACGCCCCGCCGTGCCGAAGACGCGCACGAGCGCGGGCGTCGTGTAATCCTTGAACGCGCCCTGCCTGCGCGTCCGCACCAGCGTCCCGTCAATGTCCCAGAGGATGATGCGTAAGTCTTCGGACATAAAAAAGAAGTCAGAAGTCAGAACGCTGAACGCTGAACTGAAAGACACGTTGCCTTTCGTTCAGCGTTCAGCGTTCAGCGTTCTGACTTCATTCGATGACGACAAGCACGTCACCCGCGTTGACGGTCGCGCCCGGCTCGACGCGGACTTCGGCGACCGTGCCCGCCTTCGGCGACTTCAACTCATTCTGCATCTTCATCGCCTCGACGACGACCAGCCCCGCGCCTGCCTCGACCGCCTGCCCCGCCTCGACCAGAACGCGCACGACCTTACCCGGCATCGGAGCGGCAACCTGCGCGCGTCCCCCTTCGTGCGCGCCCGCGGCGTGCGCCCCGCGTAGGTGCTTCGGGTCTGTGAGCGTCACGTCGTAGTCGCCCGCGCCGACCGAAACATTGAGCGCGCCGCGTCCACGCGTCTGCGCGACGCGACACTCGTAGACGCGCCCCTCGCCTACGAGCAGATACTCGCCCGCGCCGACCTTGCGCGCTTCCAAATCGTAACGCCGCCCGCCGACCTCTGCGACGACGCGCTCGCCCTCGCGCCGCACGTCGAGCGCGATCTTCTCGCCGTCAATCTCCGCGTTGAGTTTCATTAGCCGACAAGCAATCTTTCTTTCGACTCTTCCAAAACAGCTAAAGCCTGCTCGCGCGTGACGGTCGGGAATTGTTCGAGAAACTGGTCAAGAGATTCACCCGTTTCCAGACAGTCAAACAAATTTTGAATGGGCACGCGAGTGCCGTAGAAAACGGGAGTCCCGCCAAGTTTTTCGGGGTCTATCTCAACTAAATTCTTGATATCGGACATGGCTAACTCTCCATACTACTGTGGCACTCATAATACCAAATTTAAATCCTCGAACGGTGTAGTGCGTCGCGGCCCGCGAGCTTCCATCGGCTCGGCGGAGTTTGGAAGTGTTGCTGTTGAGAGCCGTCCTGTGCGGACTCGGTGTAAGCGAGCGCGGCGGCGATTGCGGCCATGTCGCGCGTGATGATCTCTTCGTCGCTCGTTTCTTCGGCGCGCGACTCTTGCGCCGCGCGGCGTCGCTCGTTGAAGCGCGCGATGAAGCCCGTGTCGAGACGGCCCGCGACGAACTCCTCGTCGCGCATGATCTCGCGGAAGAAGGGGAGCGTGGTCTTGATGCCGGCGACGACGTACTCCGAAAGAGCGCGTCGCATTCGCTCGATTGCCTCTGCGCGCGTGCGTCCCCACGTGGCGAGCTTCGAGATCATAGGGTCGTAGTAGATCGAGACTTCCGCGCCTTCGTAGACGCCGCCGTCGTCGCGCACGCCGGGGCCCGCGGGGACGCGCAGGGTTGTGATGCGTCCCGGCGAGGGCATGAAGTCCTGTTCGGGGTCTTCGGCGTAGACGCGGCACTCGACGGCGTGGCCCGTCCAACTCACATCGCCTTGCGTGAACGAAAGCGGCTCGCCCGCCGCGACGCGAATCTGCTCGCGCACGAGGTCGAAGCCCGTGACAAGCTCCGTGACTGGATGCTCGACCTGCAAGCGCGTGTTCATCTCAAGGAAGTAGAAATCGCGCGTTACGTCCGAGACGAGAAACTCAATCGTGCCCGCGCCGACGTAAGAAGCGGCGCGCGCGATACGCACCGCCGACGCGCCCATCGCCTCGCGTAAGGCTGCATCGCCTATCGGAGAAGGGCATTCCTCGATTACTTTCTGGTGTCTTCTCTGGATGGAGCATTCACGCTCGCCGAGATGTACGCAGTTGCCGTGCGAGTCGGCGAAGATTTGAATCTCGATGTGTCGGGGCCGCTCGACGGCCTTCTCTATGTAGACCGACTCGTCGCCGAACGCGGCTGCGGCTTCGCTGCGCGCGTTCTCGAAGGCCGAGGCGATCTCGCTTTCGGAAGCTACGAGGCGCATGCCCTTGCCGCCGCCGCCCGCGGCGGCCTTGAGCATGACGGGGTAGCCTACTCGCGCCGCCGTCTCTTTCGCGTCGGCGATTGAAGCGAGCGGCTCGGTCGTTCCCGGCACGACGGGCGCACCTGCTGCGATTGCGGCGCGGCGCGCGCTCGTCTTCGATCCCATCAGCTCCATCGCTTCAGCGGGCGGGCCGATGAAGACTAGCCCTGCGTCCGCGACGGCGCGCGCGAACTCCGCGTTCTCCGCGAGGAAGCCGTAGCCGGGATGAATCGCCTCCGCGCCGCTTCTGAGCGCGGCCTCGATGACGCGTTCAATGCGAAGGTAGCTCTCAACCGATGGCGCGGGGCCGAGCAGGTACGCCTCGTCCGCGAGCCGCACGTGCAGCGCGGCGCGGTCGGCTTCGGAGTAGACGGCCACCGGCGAGATGTCCAATTCGCGGCACGCGCGCACGACGCGCACGGCGATCTCGCCTCGGTTGGCAATTAAGATTTTATGAAACATAAAAAACGTGACAGGTGACAGGTGACAAGTGACAGGAAAGGATAAGCTTTCATCTTGTCACTTGTCACCTGTCACCTGTCACGTTTGTGGTCGTCAGACCACAACGGAGTTCCCCGGCTGGGGCGGGTTGAAGCGGACGGTGACGCGCGAGCCGGGGAAATAGTCGCCGCTGCGAAGCTGCTGTTGCGGGTCGAGCGACTGTGAGGACTCGTACTCGACGCCGTTGATCTCGTAGCTGTAGAAGACCTGTATGATCGTGCCCGCTTCGTCGGCGATTGCGTCTATGATCGAGCCTTCGGTGATGCGTCCCGAACGGAGCAGAGTCGCGCGCCGCTGCGCTTCGCCGCCAGTCTTCTTCCGCTTGAAGATGTCTAGGATTCCCATAGATTGGTGAATGGTAAATGGTAAATGGCTGTCCTATCTATTTACCATTTACCATTTACTATTCACTATAACGGGTGCGCGCGCGGGGCTTGCGGCGGGACGCGGCGCGGCGACGATGACGCCGTCGCGTATGTGTATGTCGTCTTCGGTGCCGAGGACTTTATCTCTTCCGGGCAGCGTAAGCTTGTAATCGGTCAGCACTATCGCAGCGCCCGGCATGTCGTCCGCGCTCGCGCGTTCGCGCTGTAGCGCGCTGCCGCGACGCCGACCGCGGGCCTTCGCGCGGCTCGTCGAGAGCGATGCGATGTCGGTCTCCGGTTTGTACTCGCCCGCGGACGCGTCCGCGAGCAGCCGCGCAATCGAGCCGTCCGCGTCTTCGAGGCGGCGCAGGTCTTCGAGCGTTGCGGGGTACGTGCCGAAGCGTCGGCGATAGCGCGCGAGCATGAGGTCTGCGGCGTAGAGCTGCGCGTTGCCGGCGGCTTGGCGCGCAAGCTCGCGCATGCGAAGCCGTTCGGGAACCGTCACGCCGATGAGCGTGGAGACCGCGATTGCGACGACGATTGTCAGCGCGAGTCCGACACGCGCGAAGCCGCGACCCGTGTGGCGCGCGGGATCGCGCCGCAGGCGTGCGTAGAGCCGCGCGCAAACGAGCGCGAGCGCGAAGGCGAGGGGAAGCGCGCTCCACTTCAGCCCCCACGCCGCCGTCTCCGCCGCGCGCAGAAGCGCGGACGGTGTGAAAGAGAGCGACTCGCGCTCGACGAGTGCGACGACGAATGCGGCGGCCAGCGCAAGCGTGAGCAACAAGCCCGCCGCCGACACCGCGAACGCATGACCGTATCCCGGAAGCTCGCGTTCGGGGCGCGCAAGCGGCGGCCCCACGGCACGCGCACCGCACGCATCGCAGCCTGCGCTCAGCTCGCCCTCGAACCTCTCGCCGCAACACGGACAGATGGTCAACTTGCTCATACCTCTCAGGGAGTGATAAGTGATGAGTGATAAGTGATAAGAAAAACCGGATTCAACCTCTCATCACTTATCACTCATTACTTATCACTCAAAAATTCCTCAGCGCGAGGCCGGGACGCGGCGCGTGGGCGTCGGCGTGTCGCGTCCCGGCCTCGCGTCCGTGTTGGATGCGCGCTCGGCGGTTGCGGTCGCCCCGTGGCCGTCAGCGTGCGGGTCGGCGGCGACCGCTTCGTGCGAGATGTCGGGAGCGGTGTTAGTCGGCTCGGTCGCGGACTGCGGCGCGTCGCTGCCGATGCGGTTCAGCTCGCACCAAGTGTGATAGACGCGGTAGCCGAACGTCCAGAACGAGCCGACCGCGAGAATCCAGAGCACGGCGGGCATGCGGTTTGCGAAGACGCTTTCGGAGTTCGGGTGCGTCGAGAGCGCGCCGATGATGAGTAGCACGACGCGCTCGGGCCTTCGTAGGAATCCAACGTCGCACTTCGGTATCAGACTCTCCGCGCGCGCGCTCGCGTAACTCACAAGCACCGAGCCGACCATCGCGAGTCCCGCGAGCAGGACGTTTAAGGTCGAGTGGAATTCGGTGTCGCGCGCGTAGAAGGTCATCAGGCCGACGAAGGCGGCCATGTCGGAGATGCGGTCGAGCGTGGAGTCGAGGAAGCCTCCGAAGCGCGTCACCTGTCCGGTGCGGCGCGCGACCTGCCCGTCGAGCATGTCGAAGAGGTTTGCGACGATGAGGATGACGCCGGCCCAGAAGAAGTGGCCGAGGCCGAACATGACGCCGGACAGGACGTTTATCAAGACGCCCGTCACGGTCAGAAGGTTCGGGTTGATGCGGCGGCGCGCGAGTCCCTGCACCATCGCGCTGATGATCCGGCTCGCGCCGCGTCCTATGCTCGCCCCGAACAAATCTAGACAGCCTTTCTCTAGCTCGTTAGCACACGGCGGGCGGACTCGCTTGCGAGCGCCCGCTTGATTCGACGAATCATCATAGGAACGCGCCAAACGGCTTGTCAAGGAAGTGCTCGGACGGGCGTGCGACATGCACCGTGAGTCGAAGTAGGATGCTTGCGGGCCTTCGTAAACCCTCGGCTCCGGCGTCGCGGCGTCGGCCTCAGTCTGAATCGCCCGCCGCTTCTTTAGCCTCGTCGTGCAGCGTCTTGAGCTTTTTGATCTCGAAGACGCGCGCGCCCGCGGGCGTAACTACTTTAACTTCGTCGCCCTCCTCGCGTCCCATGAGGCTGCGCCCGATGGGCGAGGTGGTCGAGATAAGACCGGCGGGCGGGTCGCTCTCTTCGGAGGTGACGAGGCGGTATGTGATGTCTTCGTCGCGCTCCGGGTCGAAGAGGACGAGCGTCGAGCCGTAGGCCGCTTTGTCGTGCGGGATTTTCGAGAGGTCTATCGAGGATATCTCGCTCAGGCGCTGGCGCAGCTGCTTCATGCGCGCCTGCACCAGCTGCTGGCGCGCGAGCGCTGCG
>DASQLL010000283.1:0-4223 GCA_035630035.1 Pyrinomonadaceae bacterium
CGATCACGTCGAACTTCGAGCGCAAGTTTCCGGCGCGCACGCTGTCATCGTGCAGTGAGTTGTACGGAATGTTGAATGTGTCGAAGAGCCAGCGAGTCCAGCCCTCGTCCATTGAGCCAGTCCAACTCCTGTAGAGCGCGAGTCTGACGGGGCGCGCAAGGGGATTAGGGATGGGCGAAATTTCGGCTTCGCCATCAATATCGCTGCCGCCGATGATGGTAGGAGCCCAAGTGACAGGCCGCCGCATCCCGACCTTGCCCGGCAGGCTGAGGTCATGCCGCACTTCGTTCACGTCCCTGACGAGCGTCAAGCGCCGCTCGCGCTCCGGCTCGCGTATGCTCGCGACCGGATAAGCCTCGACGCCCATCTGCATCGGCAGCGTCCAGCCCGCAACGTCGTATGGACGTTCGGGCGCGCCCGTCTCCGTGCGGCGGTCGGTCGGATAGATTTGCTTCTCGAAGAGCGCCTGCACGTTCGCGCGATAGGGCTGCTTGAGAAAGATGATGTAGCTGCCCAGAGGCCATTCGGGCGGGGCGTTCTTCGCGTCGTTGTAGACGCTTCCGCGCGGGGCCGAAAGAGTGAGGTGAAGCTCCCTGTCCATCCGTTGAACTTCGACGCCCTGCTCGACGAGCGCGCCGATTAGTTTGGTGACGTTCTCATCCTTGCCCTGTCCGGCGGGGATGATGTACGCGAGCGGCGCGTCGCCGTCCGAGGGCGGCCAGTCGAGCGCGCGCCGTCCGAGGTCGTGGAAGTTTCGTAGATACCTTTCGCGGTACTTCGCGGCCATCGAGAGGATGGAGCGCGAGGCCGTCATCTCCAAGTTGAGAATGTCGCGCGCGCGCCACTCGCCGCCGGGCCAAGGGTCTGGAAAGTTCGTCGCGGGGGTCTGCGGCCACGCGGAGGACATGCCGCGCGACGATGTGCGCGCGAGCTGTTCGCGCGTCACCTTCACAGGCGTCATAAGGCGCGCGCTCGCGGCCTCGGTGAGTATGCCGACGGAGTTGTGGTAGTAGGGCGCGGTGCGAAAGCCGCCGTGCCACCAAGTGTCGTAGAGCGCGTTCGTGATTACGCCTTTGAAGCCCGCGGCCTGCGCGTCGGCGGCGATCTTGTGGCCGATGAGTCCGACCTCGCGCAGAAGGAGCGGCGCGATGTGCGGGTTCGGCGGGTCGAAGAAGGGCGGGACGAAGAAGCGCGAGCCGTTCGAGCCTTGCTGGTGAACGTCGTAGACTATCTGCGGGAACCACTCCTTCCAGAGAAGGCGCGTGAGCGCGCGCGTCTCCGCGAGGTTGAGCATGAACCAGTCGCGGTTGTCGTCGTGGCCCGCGTAGTGGTGGTAAAGCTCCGGCGGCTCCGAGCCTTCCCACGGCTTGCCGAGTGATTTGCGATACCATTCAGCGACGATGTCAATGCCGTCGGGGTTGGCCGAGGGGACGAGTATGAGAATCGTGTTGGTCAGAATCTCGCGCGTCTCCGCGTCCCGTGCGCTCGCGAGGCTGTAAGCGAGCTGCATGGACATCTGCGACGCTACGATCTCGGTCGAGTGAATCGAGCAGGATATGACGACGACCGCTTTGCCTTCGCGTATGAGACGGTCGCGCTCGGCCTCGTTTTTGACGAGGCGAGGGTCTGCGAGTCGGCGCTGGATGTCGCGATATTTATCGAGTTCGCGTATATTCTCTGGCGCGCTGACGTAGGCGACGACGAGGGGCTTGCCGAGCGTGGTCTCGCCGATTGTTTGAACGAGAACGCGGTTGCTCGCGCGGTCGAGCCTCTTGAAGTAGTCGGTGATCTGAGTCCAATCGGCGATTTTGCGGTCGTCGCCCGGCGTGAAGCCCAGAACGTCGCGCGGGGCGGGTGGGCGCGCGCCCAACGTCTCCGGCGCGAGCGCGACGGGCGCTTGCGGTGTGCGGGGCGTGCGCCGGCGTCGTTGCGCGTCCGCGTCGGTAGCGAGAAGGCAGCAGAGGGCGAGCGCGGCGAAAAAAAGAGAAGAGGAGCGGCGAAGCAGCGCGGGATGCATCCTGAAAGTCTTCCTCAAGAAGTTGAAAGCCAAGAGCGCGTTGGGAGTGTTTTGCGCGGAGAGTCTAGCACAGCCCGGCGTCGCACGCTCGCGGGTCGCCTGTGGTACTGGTGGTCGCTCTTCGTGGCGGCGATGCTCCTGCTCATCTTCGGCCCGCCCGCAATCACCGCCGCCCTCATCGCGCGACGCCCGCACTGGGTCTACCCGTGGGCGCTGTTCGGCGCGCGCAACTGGCTGCGCCTGAGCGGCGCGCGCGTGCGCGTGCGCGGCCTCGAACATCTCGATCCGAAACGCTCATACGTCTTCATCGCGAACCACCGCTCGCTCCTCGACACGGCGACGCTCTTCTACTACACGGGCCGTCGCATCGGGCTTGTGGCGAAGAAGGAACTCCTGAAAGTGCCGATACTCGGCTACGGCATGGGCTTCTGCAACATACTCGCCATTGACCGCTCGAACCGGCAGCGCGCGATACAGATGATGAAGGCCGCGACCGACCGTCTGCGCGCGGGCGTCTCGTTCGGCGTGTTCGCGGAGGGAACGCGCGCGCGGCCCGGCCAACTCCTGCCGTTCAAAAAGGGCGGCTTCTATATGGCCGTGGAGGCGGGCGTCCCCATTGTGCCGGTCGCCATCAAGAACACGGACGCGTTGATGGGCAAAGGCGAGGGCACGGCGCGGCCCGGCACGATAGAGATGGTCGTGCTGCCGCCGATTGAGACCGAAGGGTTGACGACGGACGCGGACGTGAAGCGTCTGACCGAGCGCACGCACGCGCTCGTCGCGGAGGAGTTGGGGAGAACTCAACAGAGCCGCGAGCGGTAGTTCAGGAAATCAGAAGTCAGAACGCTGAACGCTGAACTGAAGAGCAGTTGCTTTCGGTTCAGCATTCAGCGTTCTGACTTCTGCGTTCACTTTCGTTACGGCTTCGGCTTGGCGGGCGGCGGGGTCGGCGTCGTCGCGGGCTTGGCGGGCGGCGTCTCCTTCACGTCGCCGGGGTCGCCCTCTTCGATTACGGTCGCGCGACCGCGCAGGCGTATGAAGTCGGTGTACTTGACGCGCAGGCGTATGTGAACCGTGTGGCCGCCCTTGAAGGTCAGCTCGTCGTCGGCGTAGGAGTAGGTCGGGAACCAGTACTTGCCGTCAATCTGCTCGCGGTACGTCTCGAATGTGGGGAAGCGCTGGTCGAGTTCGGGCACGCCTTTGCCGCGCGCCTTGACGATCTGAAAATCTTTGTCGTCAACCCAGATGCGGCCCTGAAAGTAACGCTCCGGCGATTTGGACTTCTTGAGCGACGCGATGCGCTTCGTGTCCGCCAAAATTCTCGGCGTCACGTCGAAGACGTAGAGGTCAAGCTCGTCAATCTTCTCCTTGCCGACGTAGGTGAAGTCGTACTCGCTTATCTTCGAGGTTTCGAGCGCGAAGGCTTGTACGCCGCCGAGGTCTTCGATGTCTTCGGGCGTGATCTGAATCTCGGTGAGCGTGGGCATCGGGAAGAAGAGAATCTTCTCGAAACGGTTGCCGCTGTCGTCGAAGACGAAGCGAGAGGTGCGGTGGTACTCGCCCGAAATCTGCCCGCCCCACGCGATGGTCTGGATGATCGCGTCGCGCTTGAACTCGTACTGGTTCAGAGCCTTTCGGAACTCCGTCTCCTTCTGCGTGAAGGCGCGGATGATGCGGTCAACGTCCACGGGCGAGCCGGAGCGGTTGATGACCGGCGACGAGCCGGCGGTGTTTGTCTGCGACCAGACCGTGGACGACAGCGCGACACCCATCAAAGCCGCCGCCAGAACCGACATAAGAACTCTTTTCATAGGCTCTCTTAAAAGCTGAAGATTGAGAAATGCGAGGCTTTTTGCGAACTTTTGAAGCCACCCGCCGAGCAAAACTTTCGATGCGCGTGCTGATGAACCTGTTGCCAGCCGAGACATACAAAAGAGTTGGCCGATTCAGCCATACCCCGTCCAGATGACCGGAAGGAAATTAACATGGATGGACAGGATATGCAGGATTTATAGCCGTTTGCAATTGCGTGAAGCTGGGAGCGCGGGCATCCTTGCCCGCCTTGAGCGCCGCAGGCGCGAAGATGGACGCGCCAATAGGCGCGTTGGCGGGCAAGGATGCCCGCGCTCCCAGGTAATAGGCGGTCGCACTCATTCGCAAATCGCTATAGAAATTTCAAATCTCAAATCTCATATCCCAAGTCTCA
>DASQLL010000284.1:0-11408 GCA_035630035.1 Pyrinomonadaceae bacterium
TGTTCCGCCGCGCGGGTCGGCTGGCACGGGCGTTGCGATGGAAAAGGCGTGTGAAGGCCGTAAGCCCTGACATCCACCGAAAGGACAACTGACGTAGATGAGATTCGGAAAGCCCGCGAGGGCAGTGTTGGTTGATGACAGGGATGAGGAAGAAGATGAAGCCGAAAGTTCTGATAGTTGACGACGACGTGGCGATCACGCAGCAGCTCTTCTGGACGCTGTGCGACGAGTTCGAGGTGATGACCGCCAACAACCTCTCGACGGCCATACGCCGCGCGACCATTTACGAGCCTGACGTTGCGATACTCGACCTTCACCTGCCGCCGACGCTCGACGCGCCCGACACGGGATTGCGGATTCTCGACTACGTCAAGAGACACCTGCCCGCGTCGAAAGTCTTCGTCGCAAGCTCCGACCCCTCCGTCGAGATGCGTAAGGACTGCATGCGGCGCGGCGCGGACGGCTACTTCGACAAGCCGCTCGACTTAGAGCGTCTGATCTCGACCGTGCGGCGCACTCTCATCTCACGCCGGCTCGTCGCCGCCTGAAGACCGTAAGGCCTCGGAAAGTTTCGCCCCAGCAGGGCGGCCAACGGGTCGCTCTTCGAGACGAAGGCGCTGCCTAACACGGCCCCCCGGGCCGCGCGCCCCAAAGCTCTTTGACCTTTACAGGATTCGGCCCTCGCCTTCCCTTTCGAGTGGCCGTGCCGGCGACGCGCAATTATGGCAACCCTTCTGCCTGCGCGGTTGCCAAAGCCCCCGTCTCCAAACTGACTCCTGCCCAGAGTCGCGGGGGCTTTATTTTTTGAAGAGGCTAGGGGCTAGGGACTAGAGGCTAGTGAAAGACAACTTGCTTTCACTAGCCTCTAGTCCCTAGCCCCTAGCCTCTTGTCGTCTAACCTCTAGCCTCTTCTGTGTCGTATAATGCCTGCCAACACGTGTGACTTTTTAAGAGCTTCTCTGTCGTCAATCAAGTAAGTTTCCGGTCGGGATAAGATGATTAAATTTCTGCACCTCTCGGACGTACACCTCGGCTGCCGCCGTTACAATCTCGAAGAGCGCACGAAGGACTTCTTCCACAGTTGGCACGACGTTATCGTCAAACACGCCGTGCCGAACGAGGTGGACTTCGTGCTAATCGCGGGCGACTTCTTCGACCGCCGCAACATAGACCCGCAGACGATGAACCACGCGCTTCTGGGGCTACAGATTTTGAAGGACGCGCGCATCCCCGTCGTCGCCATCGAGGGCAACCACGACCGGCACGACAACATTACGGTTTACAGTTGGATGCGCTCGTTCTCGCAGGCCGGATTCCTCGCCTTGCTCGAACCCGTAAGCGACGAGCAAAGCCCCGTCTCGTTCGAGCCGTGGGACGAACAGGCGCGCACAGGCTCGTACATAGACATCAAGGGCGCGCGCATCTACGGCTCGCACTGGTACGGCACTTCCGCGAACGCCGCGATGAATCTTCTCTCCGACGCGCTCCGGCGCTCGCGCGACGAAAATCTCTTCAACATCCTGATGCTGCACACAGATGTCGAGGGCCAGCTCAACCGTCCGATGATTCCCGCGCTCTCGGTCGAGAAGCTCAAAGAGCTGCGCGCGCTCGTTGACTACGTCGCGCTCGGCCACACGCACAAGCGTTTCGAGCTTGAGAATTGGGCCTTCAACCCCGGCTCGCTCGAAGCCTGCTCGATTGACGAGTACCGCGAGGAGCGCGGCCTATACCTCGTCGAAGTGGACGACGAGCGCCGCGTCAACGCCAAATTCATCAACGACTACGTGCAGCGCCCCTTCCAGCGTCTCACCTTCGACGTGTCCGGCGCGGAAGAACCGGAGGCCGTACACACGGGAGTGCTTGAGACTGTAAGGCGCGATGCGCGCGCGCACGATGAAAGCTCCAGCGCGCCCGCGCCCATCATCGAGATAAACCTGCGCGGCCACTTGGGCTTCAAGAACTCGCTCCTCGATCTGCGGCGCATGCGCGACGAGGCGCAAGAGGCGACGGGCGCGCTCCACATCATGCTCAAGAACCAGAGCGTCCCCGTAGAGTACGCCGTCGCCGCCGGCCTCGACGCGGACACTTCGCGCAAGGAGCGCGAGCGGCGCATCATCGAAGACCTTATCGCGCGCGACGTGCGCTTTCGCGACCGCGCGCGCGAGATAGCCGCGCTCGTCCTCAGCGCGAAAGAGTTCGCCCTCGGCGACAGGCCGCCCGAAGAAATCCTCGAACTGATCGAGCAGAAACTCGAACCGCGCCCCCGCGACGCACAAATCGAAGGCGAGGCCGCGCCCTCGCCCGGCGCGCTCCACGCGCTCGAACGCAGCGCTGAAAAAGCCGTGACGGGTGACAGGTGACGAGTGACAGGATAAAACCTGTTCTTTCCTGTCACCTGTCACTTGTCACTTGTCACGTTTCCCATGTCCGATGCCCTCGACAAAGTGCGCGGCGTGCACGATCTGCCGCTGTTCCCCCTGCCGCTCGTGCTGTTTCCGGGCGTGCCGTTGCCGCTCCACATTTTCGAGGAGCGATACCGGCGGCTGCTCGCGGACGTGCGCGTCTCGAACAATCTGTTCGGCCTCTCTTACTTCGACCCGAGCGCTTCAATCGGCGACCGACCGGAGGTCGGCCACGTCGGTTGCGCCACCGAGGTCGTCGAGGCGCAGCCTTTGCCCGACGGTCGCTCGAACATTCTGACCGTGGGGCTTGTGCGCTATCGCGTCACGGAGTACGCCGAGTCGGATGAGCCGTACCTCGTCGCGCGCGTCGAGTTCTTCGAGGACGAGGAGGGCGATCCGAGTCTTCTGCGAAAGCGCAGCGACGAAGTGACGGAGATGTTCATGCGAATCGTGCGCGCGATGAAGGCCATAAACGACGAGCGCGGCTCGCTCCCCGAACTTCCGCAGGGCGACCCCGAACGCCTCTCCTTTCTCGTCGCCGCGGTGGTCGAGATGGAGGCCGGCGACAAGCAGCAGCTACTCGAAACGCGCTCGACCGCGGAGCGCCTGCGCCGCGTCTACAATCTTCTCGCGCAGGCCGTCGAGGGTTACGAGACGCGCGCGCGCACGCACGAGCTTGCGCGCGGCAACGGCCACGCCGGTAAGAAGATTGACCTCGAAGAATAATCCGCGCGAAGAACTATCCAACGATGACTCACAAAGCCGACGAGCCGCAGCAGACGACAAGCGACGAACTACAGCATGACTCTCAAACGCCTTCCGCCGGGAGCGTGCGCGTGCGCGTTCTCTTCTTCGGCGCGGCGCGCGACGCCGCTGGGGCCGGCGAGACGACGCTCGCGCTCGGCCCGCGCGCGACCGCACGCGAAGCCTTCGGGCTGCTTCTCGAAACCTACCCGGAGCTTCGACGCTTCCGCTCCTCGCTCCTCGTCGCCGTCAACCAGAGTTACGCGCGCGACCTCAAAGTTGAATTAAAGGACGGCGACGAGATGGCCGTCTTCCCGCCCGTCAGCGGCGGCTCGCAAGAGTCCGCCGGTAATTCCGACGCGGGCGCGCAAGACTTCTTCGAGCTTACGACCGACGCGATTGACGTGGGCGCCGTTGCGCGCCGCGTCGTCCCCGCACGCTGCGGCGCGACCGTCACGCTCGACGGCTACGCGCGCGAGTGGACTCGCGGACGCCGCACGCTCCACCTCGTCTACGAAGCCTACGCGCCGATGGCCCTCGCCGAGATGCGGCGTCTGGGCGAAGAGGCGCACCGCCGTTTCCGTATCGCGCACATCGGCATCGTCCACCGCACGGGCCGCACAGACATCGGCGAGACCTCAGTCGTCATCTCCGTCAGCGCGCCCCACCGCCGCGCGGCATTTGAAGCCTGCGAGTGGGCCATACGCGAGCTAAAGCGCACCGTCCCCATCTGGAAGAAAGAGTTCTTCGAGGACGGCTCAATCTGGGTCGAAGGCGAGGGCGCACCGCAACAATCACAGAGCGGCGCGACTGTTGAAGGGGATTAGACGCCGAATCGTGAGCGCAGCGCCGATGCTATACTTCATTCATGGAATTTGAGTGGAATGCGAAAAAGGCGGCGGCCAATCTTGCCAAGCATGGCGTCTCTTTTGAAGAGGCCACTACCGTTTTCGGCGATCTGCTCTCAGAGACGTTTGACGATCCTGACCACTCATCGGAAGAACGCCGTTTCATTATCATCGGCACGTCGGAAAAGGGTAAAATGCTGATCGTATCGCATACGGATGACGGAGAGGTCGTTCGCATCATCAGCGCGCGCGAGCCGACCCGCGGTGAAAGAGAGTTTTATGAAAAAAGTAGAGTCTGAAATGGAAGATGAGCTGCGGCCTGAGTATGATCTTTCGCAGTTGAAGCGTAGGGTGTGCGGTAAGTATGTCGAGCGTTATCGTGAGGGGACGAATCTGGTTCTGCTTGAGCCGGATGTTGCGGCTGCGTTCCCTGATGCTGAGGCGGTGAATGAAGCCTTACGAATGTTGATAAGAGTCGCCCGAAGGCAAGCTTCGCAGCGTTGAGGCCGTCGTCATTTTCGTGTCGGCGCGTTCGGTAGGGGCAGGCGTAGCAGTTGGCCTTCGTAGACGACGTAGAGTTTGGCGGCGGACTCGTCAACCCACATTGCGGCGCTGTCGAAGATCATGTGGGGCACGTTGACGAGCGCCTTGAAAGTGAAGTCCTTCGTGTTGTAGCGACCGACCTCGGTTTGACCCTTCGCGTGGTTGGGGACGGCGGCCCAGAATTCCGAAGCGCCGGACGCGGGTTGCAAGGAGCGGCGGCCTTCCTGTTGGAGCGGGGTGAAGACGCCCGTGACCAGATGCGCGCGGCCCGTGGCGGGGTCGAGCAGGTAGAACTCGGGCGTTTCGGGGCCGACCTGTTTGCCTGCGCCGTTGTACTCGTCGCGCGCGCGGCGCAGCAGAACCTTGCCGTGCGAGGCGACGAAGGCGACCGGCGCGAAGTCCTCCGCGGGCGGCAGCTCCAAGCGCATCTCGCGGCCCGTCCGAAGGTCGAGGCGCACGACGTAGTTCGGGTCGCCCCAGTGCGTGTCGGTCTTGGCGGCGACGACCCACCTCGCGCCCGCCACAACCGGGTTCGCGTAGTCGCCTTCGCCGCTGACGCGCACGGCCTTGCGTCCCGCGGCCTTCTGCCAAAGGCCGTCGCCCTCGTATCCCGCCAGCACGACCGAGTCGCCCGCGATTGCCTGCGCTATGTGCTCGTTGAACGGCGCGGACAAGTTGTCGTCGCTGACCTCGAACGCTTCGAGGTCGAAGGTCGAATGGGTTTCGGGCCGCGCAACGGTCGCGCCCAGCTTGCCGCCCTCGAAGGTGCGCCAAGAGACGCGTGCGCGCGCGAGCGCGTCGAGGCGACGTTGCCGCTCCGCGTTCGCGGCTTCCAAGGCCTGCTCGTCCTGCTCGTCGCCCGATTCGCCGCCCGACGATTCTTCGTAAAGCTTCTGCTCCTGCTCCAACTCTTCGGGCGTCTGCTCGCGCTCGACAAGCACGCGCAAGTCGGCCCCTTTTTGCCAGACGCCCTTCGCCTGCAACGAGTCTTCGGCGAGAAGGATTTCCAGCCCCTTGATCTCGTCTTCGAGGTGGTAGCGAATGTGTGCGCCCTCGCCGCGCCCTAACGCGGCGAAATTCTCAAACAGAGTCGTCCACTCATCTTGTCCGCCCTGCTGGCTTATCACTCGGTGGCCGCCGCGCCGCGAGAGCGTGAGCAGCTCCGTTGTGACGCAGACGTGATGACAGTAGCCTATCTGCGGCCCCGACTCCGCGAGGCCGCTCGACTCGACGAAGCTCTTGAAGTTTGCAAGCTCCGCGCCCGGTATGTTGCGCTCGCGGTAGCGCGCGGGGTTCTCGTGGTGCGTGTACTCGGCTCTGTCCGCGTAGACGCGCAGGACGAAGGTTGGCCGCGCGTCGTTCGATAACATCGCGTAGATTTCCCGCGGGCCGCCGTCCTTTAGAATCTCAGCGCGCAATTTCTCCTCGGCCTTGCCCATCGCGTCGAAGCCGGCGTCGGTAGATATGTACGGGACGTTCTCGCGCCAGCCCGTGATGAACGCTTCGTCCGTGTGCCTCTCGATCAGAAGGCGGCGAGCCTCGCGGCTGTCCTCGGCGAGCAGGTAACGCTCGGCGGCGAGCGCGAGCGTCGCGTCTTCGCTCGTGAGCAGCGCGGCGACCTCCGCGACGGGCAGCGGCGTCTGCGTCAGCCGCGCGCAGGCGAGCAGAGCCGTTTGTGCGAGCCGGTCGCCGGACGCGAGCGCGCCGTGCGTCAGCCCCGCGTCCGCGAGCAGGACGGCGGCGACGCCCTGCGCCGCGCCGCCCGACGCGGCGAGAGTGCGTAGCTCGCTGAGAACACGCGCGCGCATCCTCTCGGCGCGCGTGAGCGCGACGTTGATCGTCGCGGCGTCCGCCGTGCCCGCGGCGATGCGCCTCAACGTGTCGAGGTCAACCTGTCGCGCCTCCCATCCTTCGGCTATCTCCAGAAGCGCGCGCGCCTTCGCGGGGTTAGTCTTCCGAAGCCCCTCGGCGCGCGCAATCGTCTCCTGCGCGAGAGAGTCGGGCGCGGCCTTCTGCCCCGCGAGGTATTTGCCGATGCTGACGGGCAGGGGAAGCTGCTCTTCGTCGGACGAGCGGTAACGCTCCACGTCGGCGCGGCCTTCCGACGTGGAAAGCTTCTCGGCGTAGGCTTCGAGCGCGGCGAGCTGTTCCGGCTCCGGCAGGCCGCCCGACGCCACCAGACCTTCGATGAAGAAGGCTCTGTAGCTTTCGTTGCTCTCCTGCGCGAGCGCCTTCTTCAACGGGGCAACGGCGCGCGGGTCTTTGTAGTGCGCCAGAGTCCGCGCGGCCCACATGCGATGGCCTTCGTCGTTCTCGACGATCCAGATCAGGCCCGGCACGCTCTCCGGCACGTCGAGCGCGCTCATCTTCTGCATGAACCACGCGCGGTACGTGCTGCTGGCGCTGATCCAGTCAGGCTCGGTCAGCCAACGAAGGACGGGCAGTATCGCATCCCGCCGCGGGTGGCTTATCGAGTAAAGCACGAGGCACGTCGCCGCCGTCTGCTGCACGGCGCGGCTCTTGCTCTCGACGAGTTTCGTCATCACCGGAATCCACTTTTCCGGGTCGCTGTCGAAGAGGGTCGTGAGCGGGTTGAAGCTGAAAGAGCCGTCGGTGGGGTTGAGCAGCGTCTCGTCCTCGAAGAGCGACAAGTACCAGTCGTCGCGTCCAGACCATTCGGTGAGCGACAACGTCTCGATGGCCGTCGAGCGCGCGGAGGCAGGGGCGGAGCGGTCGGCTGCGACGGCGCGAAGATGCGCGCGGTATTTTTCTTCGTCGTCCGCGTCCTTCGCCTCGCGCGCGTCCCGGTAGAGAAGGGCCGTCGCGAGCGTGGCGGTGCGCGGCTGATCCCCGCTCGCGAGCGTTCGCAGGAAACCGCGCGCGCCTTCGCGGTCGAGTTTCGCGTAAGCCTTCAGCGCGTCTTCGTTATCAACGTAGCCCTCTTTGTCTCTGGCCTTGCGCGCGAGCGCCGTCAACTCGTCGAGAAAGTATGTGCTGTTGAACTGCAACCACTCGCGCACCTGCCTGCGCCATTCGTCGTCGAAGCTGTCCGAGCCTTGCGCCGCGTCGAAGAGTTTCTTCACGCGCTCCGCGCCCGCAGCGTCGTCCGGGAGGACGGCCAGAAGGCCGACCAACAGTTCGGGGTCGGCCTCGCACGCGGCGAGCAGTCGCCGCCTCACTGCGTCGGAAGGTTTAGGGCCGCCGCCGGGCGAAGTGGCGATGCTACGCATCCAGTAGTCGAGCAAGTCTTCGTCGGGCGCGTCGTCGGGCGGCTGTTTTTCGCTGTCGTAGAACTCCTCCGGTCGAATCTTTTGCGCGGTCTCGCCTTGCGCGCCCTCTGCGCGCGGGGGCGGCGCGGGGCTGTCGAGCAGTTGACGAAAGACCGCCGCCGAATCGGCGCGCTTACTTTGCGCCGCCGCGGGCGTGCCGAAGCAGCAGAGACAAAGGGCGAAGATTGTGAGCGAAACTATGCGACGCATGAACTCGGCTCCGCGCCGTGGCTTTGTTGACATGCGGAATCTCTGCGATGCGAGCAACGCTCGCCGTGGTTGCCGCCGCGCCCTCGGTTGTGGCAAACAACTTATCACGCAGCAATGAATACCAGAGTCGGAAAGGGGAGAGCAACGTGTTCGAGCAACTACGTTTCAAGAGACTTCACGCGGAGGCGAAGTTGCCCACGCGCGGAAGCGCCGAGGCCGCGGGGCTGGACATCCACGCGGCTGAGCTAGTCACACTTCAGCCGGGCGAGCGCGCGGCTGTAAGGACGGGGCTGTCGGTCGCCATCCCTCGCGGCTTCTACGGACGCATCGCGCCGCGCTCCGGTCTCGCCGTCCGTCACGGTATAGACACCATGTCGGGCGTCATAGACTCAGATTATCGCGGCGAAATTCTCTGCGTGCTAATCAACCACGGCGACGAGCCTTTCCAGATAGAGACGGGCGCGCGCATCGCGCAGCTCATCATCGAATCAATCGCGCTGCCTGAGCCTGCGTGGGCCGAGCGTCTCGACGAGACCGAGCGCGGCGCGGGCGGCTTCGGCAGCACGGGGAGCGCGTAAGCAGTCGGCAGGAGGCAGAAACAGGAGGCAGGAGGCAGGAGCAGGAGGCAGGTCAAGAGATTGCGCTTTGAAATCTCGAATCTCGAATCTCGAATCTCGAATCCGAAGTTTCTTGTCTGCCTCCTGCCGTCTGCTCCTGCCTCCTCTTTGCTACTCCCGCTCGATTGTAACAAGCACGTCGCGTCCGGCGTCGGCCACGTTGCCGTTGAAGTCGGCGGCGAGAATGCGAAGCGTGTAGTCGCCGGCGGGAAGCTCCGAGGTGTCCCAGAGCGAGCGCGAGGCGCGACCGCCGCGCACGTTGTTTGTAACCTCGTAGAGGAATCGCGTCCGCTCGCTCCCGTAGACGGTGATGCCGCTCTCGTCCGCGTACACGATCTTCGTCGCGTCGCGGTCGGGCGGCAGGCGGTCGAACTCAATCGTCACGCGCGGCTCTTCAAAACCGGGCGCGGGTTTGTCGTCCGGCATGAGCAACTGATAGCCGAGCTTGTATAGTCCGAGCCTTCGTCGCGACTGGTTGCCGTCCACCTGATCGTATGCGTCAACGACGAGGCGCACCTTGCCGCGCAACACGAGCCGCCCTCCGCGCTTCTCTTTAAGACGCTCGCCCGCTTCGTCGAACAACTGTATGCCGTCGCGCTCTATTTTCGGCGCAACCGAATCCGTGAATCCCGCGAGCTGAAGGTTCAGGGGATTCAACTCCGCGCCCGGCGGGCCGAGATTCATGTGGACGTGGTACATGCGGTTGAGCGTGCCGAGCGCGTCGCCGACGCGTATGCGCGAGCCGCGCCGGACGCGCACGCGCGACACTTTGCCGTCGTCGCCGCGAACGGCGATGAAAGTCGCGCTGTCCAGCATAGAATCTTTTTCGTCGCGACCGACGCGCATGTGTATGTAAGAGATAAGGCCGACGCGCATCCCTTCGTTGAGCGAGCCGAAGCCCCAGTTGGGGAGAGGGCTTGCGACCTTCTCATCCAGCACGGCGCGCACGGTCTCGCCGTAGACGCCGAACACGTCTATGCCGCTGTGCAGGTGGTCGCGGCTGTCGTCCGATTCGTATGTGCCGCGCGCCTCGCCCATCGTCGCCGAGACCTCGTGCCGGCTCGTCTGCGGATCGAGCGGCCACGGGAAGGGGCGCGCGAAATTCTCAATTGCTACGCGCGGCAAAACTTCGGAAGGAGGCGTTGTCGCATTGCTGCTCGTCGTCGCGGCATCGGTCGCCGCGGCGTCGCTGTTGCCCTTCGTCTGTGCGCCTTTGTCCGCGTCGCGCGCAGAGGGCGTCGCGTCGCCGTGTCGCGCGATGGGACTCAAGCGGCGCAGGGTGCGGTTCGCGCTGTCGGCGACGACGAGCGAGCCGTCGGGCGCGATGGCGACGCCGGAGGGCGCGTTGAGACGCGCCTCGGATTCTGCGTCGGCGATGCCGAGTCCCGCGACGACGCCCGCCCCCCCGCCCGGCGCGACTTGCAGGACGCGCCCGCGTTCAAGCTCCGTGACGTATAGAAAGCCGTCGTGCGTGAGCGCGAGCCCCACGGGCTTCGATAGCTCGAACGGCGTCGCGCCCGTGGCGGCGTCGGGCGTCGCTGCGACAGTCGGTGTCTCGGTGGTTGCCGGAGTCGGCGTGACGATGGGCGTCGGAGGCGGCGTGACGATAGCAGCAGCAGGAGTCGTCGTCGCGGTGAAGGCGGGCGACGCGACGACGGAGAGCGTCGTCACCTGTCCATCCTTCGTGATTTTGCGAAGCAGGTTGTTGCCCGTGTCAGCTACGTACACGTCGCCCGCGTCGGAGACGGCCAAGCCGCAGGGCGTGTCGAAGAGCGCGGCGGAGAGCGCGTCGCCGTCGGCGTAACCGGGCCGCCCCGCGCCCGCAAGAGTTTTGACCACGCCGTCCTTCGTCACGACGCGCACGCGGTCGTTGTACGTGTCCGCGACGTAGACGTTGCCGTCGAGACCTACGGCGACGCCGACGGGCGCGTTAAACTGCGCGCGCGCCGCCGTGCCGTCCGCGAACCCGGCTGTGCCGTCGCCCGCGAGCGTCGTCACTACGCCTTCGGGCGTCACTTTGCGGATTCGATTGTTCGCGGTGTCGGCGACGTACAGGTTGCCGTCGCCGTCGGCGGCGAGCGCGGAAGGGCTGTTGAATGAGGCAACCGCGCCAGCGCCGTCCGTAAAGCCCTCGCGCCCGCCCGCGAGCGTCGAGACCTCGCCCTTTGGGGTCAACTTGCGGACACGATTGCTCTCGCCCGCGTCCGCGACGTACACGCTCCCGTCGCGCGCGACGGCGACGCCGAACGGCTCGCCGAAGTTCGATGCACGCGCCGCGCCGTCGCGCGTGCCCGTCGAGCCGTCGCCCGCGAGCGTCTCGACCTGCGCGCGCCACGCGGCGACGGTCGGGCGCGGCCCTGCGTCTCGCCACGCTTTGAAGAAATAGAAGAGCAGTCCCGCGACCGCGAGCAGCGCCGCCGAGGTCAGGATGATTCTTGAGAGTCGTGGTGTTCGGCGTCGCCCTTTAGTTAGTCGCAAGAGAGTTGGTCAGATGTCACCCGGTATTTTCACTTCGGCCCAGCGTCGCGAAGGAGTTTTCACGTCCGCGGCCCTTGATGTCAAACTCGCGGGCTTGTCGCTACATCGCTAAAACTTAAACGTGGACGCACGGCGGCACTGTGGTTTATCCTCTCACTCCAAGTCTTACCAGCAACAGTCCTTCAAACAGGAGCCAGAAACTCATGCCGGAGATGAAGAGTCTTGCCTTGCGCGCGATGCTCGCGTGCGCCTTGCTGTCGTGTCTCGCGCTCACGGCCTTCGCGCGGCAGCAGAGTG
>DASQLL010000285.1:0-7705 GCA_035630035.1 Pyrinomonadaceae bacterium
ATTTTTCGGGCGGGTAGTCTTTCGTGTAGCCGTAGCCTCCGTGAATCTGTATGGCCTCCTCGCAGACCTTCACCGAAATCTCGGAGGCGAAGAGCTTCGCCATCGAAGACTCTTTCGTCGTCTTGCGCCCCGCGTCCTTCAGGGCGGCGGCGCGGTACGTTAAGAGTCGCGCGGCCTCGATCTGCGTCGCCATGTCTGCGAGCTTGAACTGTATGGCCTGAAAGTTGGAGATGGGCTGACCGAACTGATGCCGCTCTTTCGAGTAGCGAACCGCGGACTCGTATGCGCCCTGCGCTATTCCTAGCGCGAGCGCGGCAATCGAGATGCGGCCTCCGTCCAAGACCTGCATCGCCTGAATGAAGCCAAGCCCTTCAGGGCCGAGGCGGTTGCCGTCCGGTATCCGGCAGTCCTCGAAAATCACGCTCGCCGTCTCTGACGCGCGAAGGCCGAGCTTGTCCTCCTTCTTGCCGGGAGAGAACCCTCGTGTGCCCTTCTCGAAGATGAAGGCGGTGATGCCCTTCGAGCGCATCGCGCGGTCGGTCGAGGCCATCGCGACGCACGTGTCGCCGTTTATAGCGTGCGTGATGAAGTTCTTCGAGCCGTTGACGACCCAGCCGCCGTCTCGCCTTACAGCCGTCGTGCGCGTGCCTGAAGCGTCCGAGCCTGCGTGCGGCTCGGTAAGACCCCACGCGCCGAGCTTCTGCCCCGAAGCGAGCGGGACGAGAAACTTTTGCTTCTGCTCCTCGGTGCCGAACATGAAGATGTGATTCGAGCAGAGCGAATTGTGCGCGGCAACCGAAATGCCGACCGAGCCGTCAACGCGCGAAAGCTCTTCGATGATCGTCACGTACTCGACGTAGCCCATCCCCGCGCCGCCGTACTCTTCGGGGAAGATGACGCCCATGAAGCCCTGCGCGGCGAGCTTCGGCACTAGCTCGACGGGAAAGTGCTGCGACTCGTCCCACTCGCGCACGTGCGGCGCGATCTCGCCCTCGGCGAACTCGCGCACGCTCATCTTCACCTGCTGCTGTTCTTCGTTAAGCTCGAAATCCATAAAGTCTATGAAGCCCCCATCGCTTTTCAGATGAGTGTAAGGCGAATAGAACTCACCGCAGAGGCGCGGAGGACGCGGAGGACGCGCAGAGGGTTGAGCAATACACAAGTCTCTGCGCCCCCTCTGCGTCCTCTGCGCCTCCGCGGTGAACTGTCTCTGCTTACACTCAATTGAACATTGCTCTAAGTTCTATTGTTGGATGCCTACCGAGCCTATTCTACTTGCAATGCGGCGTGAGGCGCGAGTGGCGGCACGTGGGTTGAGACAAAGCACAGCGCGCCGGCGTTCGTGTTTAAGACGTAAAGCGGCGGCATCGGCTTACGAGATGCTCTTAAATTTTCCCTTCGCGTCGAACGTGACGAACTTGTACTGCCAATCGGGAGGCGTCCCGCGCTCGACCATAAACGTCCACGTGGGCGACTCGCCTTTGTAACGGATGATTTGGTAGGAGAAGCGCGCGCTCGTCACTTTTCCCTCCGCGATGCCTGCGCGCTCGACCGCCTCTTTTGTGAGCTTGGGAAGCAAAGACAGGTCTGCGACCTTCAATTCGTAGAGGCTGTCGGCAAGCGGGTTGTCGCCGATGAGGTTGACCGGGGCCGGCCCCTCGACCTTTTTGCTGCCGCGCCGCTGCGTGAACTCCTGAACGCTCTGCCCGTCCGTCGAGACGATTGCTTTAACGTAATCGCCGTCGAAGAGAAGCTCCATCAGCTTGAAGTCCTTGCCGACGGCCTGCCTGATTGCTTCGAGCGATTCGCGCGGCAACTCGCTGTCGAACATGTCGCGCGTCTCATTGATGGTCTCGTCGGGCGTCGCCTCGACCGTCGCGGCGGGGCGCATCCTCTCCTCCCTCTGCACGCGCGCGAGCGTAGCCAGCGTCTCCTCCATGCGTCGCCGCTCGCTCTTCTGGTACGAGTAGCGCGCCCACATGGAAACGACGCTGACTACGATGAAGATTGCGAGCCAGATTTTTCTCTTCTTGTCCAAGCCGTTTCGCCGCGCCGCACGCGCGCCCTCAAGCGCGCTTCTTGCCGCCTGCTCCCTTCCCTTTCTTCGCGGCCTCGCGCACGCCACCGGCGGCGGACGCTTTCCGTTTCCTCGTCCTCGTGCCCGCGCCCCTGAGTCGCTTGACCTCTTCGACCGTGAGGTGTCGCCACTGGCCCACGAGAATGCCCTCGCCCATGACCCCGCCGATTTTCACGCGGCGGAGCTTCGTGACCGAGTGGCCGATTGAGTCGAACATCCGACGGATTTGCTGGTTGCGACCTTCTTGCAGCACGACCTCGAACCAAGCGTTCGAGTCCGTCTCGTCAATTTTCTTTATCTCAGCCGGTGCGGTTCGCACGCCGTCGTCAAGCCGTATGCCACGACGCAGGCGCTCGATTTGCGCTTCCGGCGGCACGCCCTTGACCTTCACTTCGTAAACCTTCCGCACGTGATTGCGCGCCGCCGTGACGTGGTTCGTCAGGTCGCCGTCGTTCGTCAGTATGAGCAAGCCTTCCGTGTTGAAGTCGAGACGACCGACCGGATGAAGGCGACCGAGCGTGTGCGGGATAAGCTCAGTGACGAGCGGCCTTCCCTCCTCATCCGAGAGCGCGGTCAGATAACCCTTCGGCTTGTTGAGCAGTACGTAAACCTTCTCGCGCGCTTCGAGCAAAGGATTGATGAGCTTGCCGCGCACCTTGATGTGGTCGCGCGCGGGGTCGGCCTTCGTGCCAAGCTCGCGCACGACCTCGCCGTTTACCGTCACCTCGCCCGCCGCGATCATCTCCTCGGCGTGTCGGCGCGACGCAAGCCCCGCGGCGGCGATCAACTTTTGTAAGCGTTCTTCCATAAAACAGTAGGCAGTAGGCAGAAAGCAGTAGGCAGTCAGAGCAGCGTTCAACGACTGCCTTCCGCATTCTGCCTACTGCCTTCTTTTCAAACCTCTCCGCCCGCGGCCAAGTCCTCGAAGTCTTCGACGTTCGGAAGCTCCGACAGGTCGCGCAGGCCGAATTGCAGAAGGAACTCTTTCGACGTGCCGTACATCATCGGGCGACCGACGGTCTCCTTGCGGCCTTTGGCGACGATGAGGCGCTTGTCGAGCAGCGTCTTGATGGCCGAGGAAGATTGCACGCCGCGAATCTCTAAAATTTCGGGGACGGTGACGGGCTGCTTGTACGCGATGACGGCGAGCGTTTCGAGCGCGGCGATAGAGAGCTTCGCGCTCGGCTTCGACTTGAGGAAGGCGCGTATGTGCTCGTGGTGTTCGGGGCGCGTCGCGAGCTGCCAACCGCCCGCGACTTCGCGCAGCATCAGGCCGCCGTTGCGCTCGTTGAACTCCTGCGCGAGCTGTTCGCACGCGACCTGCACCCAGCCCTTATCCTCACGCAGCACGTCGGCCATAGCCTTTACGGCCAACGGCTCTTCGGACACGAAGATGAGCGCCTCGCATATCGAGACAAGTTCCGCAAGCTCGCGCGGCTGGCCTCCGGGAGCAATCTCGTCGTCCGCAGTCTCGCCCGCCGCCGCGTCGTCCGCGCGACCGCGCGCAAGCTCTTCGTCGCGATCTTCGGCGTCGGCATCGTGGATGACAAAGTCGCTCTCTTCGCTCTCAACGCTTTCATCCTCAAGCTCGTCGCCTTCGAGCGATTCGATGGCGTCGCTCAACTCGGCGACCGCTTCATCGCGCGACTCCGCCGCGGCCTCAACTGTTTCGCCTCTTCTGCGTTTGCTCATTTGCCTCTAAAGCCTCAGCCGCTGACGCGCGCGACGATGTCGCCGAAGGTCTGCCGCTGGATGAGTTTGATTTCGGTCGTGCGGACTAGCTCGAGGATGGAGAGGAACGCCAGCACAAGCTCGCGCCGCGTCTCCGCGCGCTCGAAGAAGTCGCGCATGTTCAACTCGCCCGTCGAGAAGATCATGTTGCGGAGTCGTTCGAGCATCTCTCCCATCGAGACCTCCTCGCGCTCGATCTCCAACAAGACCTCTTCGCGTTTGCGCGACAGAATCTCCTGAAAGACGCGCAGAAGATCGAACGCGCCGGCGGCGACTTCGGGGTTGCTCTTGTCCGTCTCAATCGGCGCGCGCGCATAAACCGCACGCTCGACGGTCGCGCGCGACCAGAGCATCTCGGCGGCGGCCTTGAACTTCTGATGCTCAAGCAGCCGCTCGACGAGATCGCGTCGCGGATCGTCTTCGTCCTGCTCGTCCGCCGCGAGCGTCGGGTCGCGCGGAAGGAGCATCCTCGACTTTATCTCGATGAGCGTCGCGGCCATGACGAGAAAGTCGCTCGCCATCGTGATGTCCGAGTCCTGCATCAGACGCAGGTAGCGCAGGTACTCGACGGTGATGCGCGCGATGGGGATGTCGTAGATGCTGACCTGCTCTTGGCGTATGAGGTAGAGCAGAAGGTCGAGCGGGCCTGCGAACTCGCCGAGGACGAGCTTCAGCTCCTCGCCGGTGCTGTCGGCGCTGATTTCCGGCGTCGCGCCGACGACGTTGATGGTCTGCCCTTCCGCCGCGCTCGTGACCGTGCCCGCTTCAGTGGCTTTTGGCGTCTCTGGCTGTTCGCTCGTCAAATCTTCTATGCCCCCATGATTCCCATGCGCTCTCTGACCGCGCGCAGCGTCTCTCGCGCGATTACGCGCGCCTTCTCCGCGCCCTCGGAGAGAATTTCGTGCAGCTCTTCGTCGCTTATCGCACGCATGCGCTCCTGAAACGGGCGCAGGAACTCGATTGTTGCCTCGGCCAGCTCCGACTTCAGGTGCGCGTAGCCCTTGCCCTCGAAGTGAGCTTCGATCTCTTCGGGCGGCTTGCCTGTCAGGAGTTGGTAGACCGTCAGAAGGTTCGTGATCGCAGGGCGCGACGCGTCGAAACGAATCTCCGTGCCTGAGTCCGTGACGGCTCGTTTGAATTTTCGTCGGATCGTGTCCGCGTCGTCGGCGAGCATGATGCTGCCGTTCACGTTCTCGTCGGACTTCGACATCTTCTTCGAGGCGTCGTCCAGAGCCTGTATCTTCGCGCCGACCTTCGGGATGAAGGCGTCGGGGATGCGGAACGTCTCGCCGAAGTCGCGGTTGAATCGCTCCGCGAGGTCGCGCGTCAGCTCAAGGTGTTGCTTCTGGTCGTGGCCGACGGGCACGAGGTCTGTCTGGTAGAGCAGAATGTCGGCGGCCATCAGCGTCGGGTACGTGAGCAGTCCCGCAAGCACGTTCTCGCGCTGCTTCTTCGCCTTGTCCTTGAACTGCGTCATGCGCTCAAGCTCGGAGATGCGTGCGACGCAGTTCAGAATCCACGCAAGCTCGGCATGCTCATGCACGTCGGACTGCACGAAGATGGTCGAGACCTTCGGGTCAACGCCCGCGGCGAGGTATATGCGCGCGACCTCTCTGGTTTTCGCGGCGAGGTGCTTCGGGTCTTGCGGGATGGTTATCGCGTGCAGGTCAACGACGCAAAAGATGCTGTCGTACTCGTGCTGCAAGGCGACCCAGTTGCGGAGCGCGCCGAGGTAGTTGCCGATGTGAAGGTTGCCGGTCGGCTGTGCGCCGCTGAAAATTCTTTTAGGCATGGACTGATAACAACTCGAAGCCAGTAGCACCGCCCGCGCTTCCTAGAGCGAGACCAGAAAATCTATCAGGCGCGCGACAGGCGAGAAGATAATCCTGAAAAATCCGAAATAAATAAAAGCCAGAAGGATAATGTAACCATACCGTTCGAGCGTTTCCAGAACAGGTTGTGCGCTGTCGGGCAGAACCGAGTACAGAACCTTGCTGCCGTCGAGCGGGGGGAACGGCAGCAAGTTGAAGACCGCCAGCGAGGCGTTCATTATCAGCGAGTACTGAAGGAACAGCCCGACCGGCTCTCTCACCGGCTCAAGCAAACCGCCCGGCGATGCCAGTTGCGTGTACTGGATGATCTTCACGATGAGCAACGTGACGGCGGCGATGGTTATGTTCGCCAGAATTCCCGCGATTGAAACCATGACGTTAGCTACGTCTTTGTTGCGCCAGCGAAGAGGGTTGACCGGCGTCGGCTTTCCCCAGCCGATGAGCGGAATGCTCCCCAAGGGGCCGCCGACGGCGCCGAGGATGAAACCGACTATCGGGATGAGCAGCGTGCCGACTGGGTCTGTGTGCGCGACGGGGTTGAGCGTCACGCGACCGAGCAGGTACGCTGTGTCGTCGCCGAACTTGTGCGACATCCACGCGTGCGCCGCCTCGTGCGCCGAGATTGCGAACAGAAGCACGACGATGTAGATAATCAGTTGACCGACGAGGTCAGTTGGCATCTCAAGTTACACCCTTAAAAACACGGCCCGCGCGAAACCAGCAAAGTAGCACGCGGGTTTTCGGAGTGTCAAAACAGAAGGCAGTAGGCAGTAGGCGGTAGGCAGTAGATGAGTGGGAACGACGGAGCATGTTTTCAACTGCTTATTTAGCATTTAAGGTTTTCTACTGCCTTCTGCCTTCTGCCTTCTGCCTACTTCAGAAGCGTCCCCTTTATGCCGAGCGGGACGCTGTAGACGGCATCATTTGTGGCGACGATCATGTCGCCCGCCGCGCTGAAGGCGAGGCCGACGACGTTCATGCCGGCGACGACGAGCCGCACTTCCTTCCCATCCGGCGAAATGCGTATTACGCCTCGACGCCCCCGGTAAGACGCGGCGACGTAAAGGTTGCCGTCGCTATCGAACGCGAGGCCGTTGGGCCTGCCCAAGCCCTTGAAGAAGACGGAGACGCGACCGTCGCGGTCAATGCGTTGCACAGACTCGCTGCTCGAAACCGTCGGCCCGGCGACGTAGAGATAACCGTCAGGCCCGAAGGCCAAGTGGTAGGCCGCAACCGACTGTTCGAGCAAAGCCCAAACGTCGGACTCGCCCCGCCCGTTGACGCGGTGGATCGTGCCCGTCCGGTCGCCGACGTACATGCGCCCCACGCTGTCGAACGCAAGCCCCGTGGCGACGCCGAGGTTTCGCGCGAACGGCAGGCACTCGTGAAAAGGCGTCACGCGGTAGACCGTCCCGTCCATGCGGCTCGTGACGTACATCTGACCAAGTTGGTCGAAGGCGATGCCGGTCGGGTTCACGATGTCGCTGCTGACGCCCGAAAGATCGCCGCCCGCGTCAATCCGAAGGAGCGAGAGCGGGATGCGCTGGCCGCGCTGGCCTGAGCGCGTCACGTAGAGCGAGCCGTCGTCCGGGTCGAAGGCAGGATTGGCGACGAGGTGAAGGTCTTCGGCGAGCTTGCGGCCCACGATGACGCGCGCGGGATTACTGCGCTGGCCGTCTCCGCTTTCGAGGACGGCTTCGACCTCGCCGCCCTCCTCAAGCGTCTCCGGCACAATCGCCAGCACGCGCCACGGCGCGACGCCGATCATTCGCGCCGCCGCGCCGCCGAACGTCGTGCGACACTCGCGCGCATTGCTCGTGTCGTAGCCCTCGCACTCGATTGACACTTCGCCGCCCGGAATCGTAGCCGCCGGCTCAACCCGAACGATCTTTGCTTTCGACATCACGCCACTCCGCACGCCCTCCGAAAGTCACCTACAGTCGCGGCAGTCCGCCTTTGAAATCCGACGGATTTCAGCTCTGCCTCGACGCAAACGACCCCGTAGGAAAAGTTGGTCTCATCATACGACGCACGCGATGAGACTGTCTAACGATTGCGGAATGCG
>DASQLL010000286.1:0-6165 GCA_035630035.1 Pyrinomonadaceae bacterium
CGCCGGATCACGCATCAGCGCGTAGCGCTCCGTGATGCGGCGCACGTACTCCTGCGTCTCTCTGTAGGGCGGCACGCGGTAGCCGTACTTCATCACCGCGCCCTCGCCCGCGTTGTAGCCCGCGAGCGTGAGTCGAACGTCGCCGTCGAACTTGTCGAGCAGGAAACGGACGTAGCGCGCGGCGCCCTCGATATTCTGCTGCGGGTCGAAGATGCTCTTGACGCCGAAGCGCGCGGCAGTCGCCGGCATGAGCTGCATTAGCCCGCGCGCCCCTTTGGGCGAAAGCGCGAAGCGCTTGAACGACGACTCGCGATGCATGATTGAGTAGAGCAGCACGGGGTCAACTCCGTGGCGCGTGCCCGACTCGACGATGAAGCGGTCAACGTTCGCGTCGCCCGTCGAGAAGCCGTCGAGCGACTTGCCGACGGCCATCGAGACGGACGACGGAGGGATGTAAGCGGAGTCGTCCGGGCGCAGGCCGGGGGAAGTCTGTGCGCCGGTACGCGCGCCCGCTTCGACGCTTCTGGCGGTCAGCTTCAGACGCTTGCTCTGGCGGACAGGTTTCGGCTGCGGGGGGAGTGTGACGCGCACGCCGTCGCGCGTGTCGAAGTTGTCGAAGCGGTATGTGAAATTCGCCTGCGCGGCGGCGGAGGACGCGGAGAGAATTATGAAGGCGCAAAACAGGGGGAATTTTTTCATGTCGGTAATTGGCTCGGACGCGCGTTGGGCGTCGGCGCGTCGTTGACGACCCGGCGGGGCACTGCTCGAAAAGTTTCTGAGGAAGGGGAGCGCTCCCCGAATTCAAACGCGCTCATTGAACGCAGAACCAGAATAACACACAGGCTCGATGCGTTCAACAACATTTACTTCTGTGTTTAACTTACAGATAGTGAGCAACTTAATTGGGGCGCGAATCGCTCTCGCTGGCAGTTAGGCGGACGGAAAAAAAGAGAAGGAAAAGGTTGCAATCGAGGGGCTTGACAGAGAGTGTATTATCGAAGCCTCTTTCCAGCGGGCAACCTTACGATTTCAACCGCGTGCGTTGTCACTTGCCGGCGCACCTCACGAACAGGAGAACAAAATGAAGAAACTACTCACCGCTACGCTCGTGGCGCTACTCTCTCTTTCCGTCTACGCCGTAGCGCAAAACACAAACTCATCCACGACCACGGGGAGCGCGAACGCGAACGCGACGAAGAAGCGCGGGCCGGTCTTCCGCGCGACCAAGGAGCAGATCAAGCAGACGCAGACGATTCTGAAGCAGCGGGGCTTCTACTCCGGCGATGTCACGGGCAAGCTCGACACGCCGACGCGCGACGGCCTCAAGAAATATCAAGAGGCCGAAGGGCTGAAGGTGACTGGCACGCTCAACGCGGCCACGTTGCAGAAGATGAACATCACGCTGACCGATAAACAGAACGCTTGGGTGGCGGCTCAAAGCCAGCCCTCGAAGTGAGTCAATTTCCCTTCGACGTTCTGACAATAGAGGCCGTAGCTGCGAAAGAGTCGAAGTACGAAAGGGGCGCGAGCATTTCACTCGCGCCCCTTTCGTGCGTTTCGTCGTCCGTCGTCTCCGAGCGGCTTTCAGGCCGCCGCGCCCTGCTCGCCGAGTAGTCGTTCGACTACCTGATAACTCGCCTCAAGCGCCTCGCTGAGCTTCTGCGTTTCGGGGCCGCCGCCTTCGGCCATGTCGGGCTTGCCGCCGCCGCGCCCGCCGATGATGGGCGCAAGCTCCTTGATCACCTGCCCGGCGGGAACGCGCTTCGAGAGGTCTGCCGAAGTGCGGACGATGAGCGAGGCCTTGCCGTCCGCGCGGCGTCCGAGCACGACGACGCCGGACTTGATCTGCGCGAGCATCGTGTCGGACAACTGCCTTAGCGCCTGCGCGTCGAGGTCGCTCGCCTCGCGCGCAACCACCTTGACGCCGCCCGCGACCTCGCGCGCCTCTTCGCCGCCGCGCGCCGACGCCCCCGCGCCGAGCGCGAGCTTCATACGCAGCTCGTCGGCCTCGCGCCGCGCACGCTTTAAATCCTCCTGAAGCTTATTGACCGCCGCCGAGATGTCGCCACGCGTTGCGCGAAGCTCACTTGAAATCTGGTCAACGAGCGCCTCGGTCTCCTGAAAGCGGTTGAATGCGTCGCGGCCCGTGACGGCGCGTATGCGTCGCGTGCCGGAAGCGATTGACTCGTCGCTCGTTATCTTGAACATGCCGATGTCGCCCGTGGCGCGCACGTGCGTGCCGCCGCAAAGCTCCTTCGAGAAGACGCCCTCCGCGCCCGGCACGGTCAGCACGCGCACGCGCTCGGCGTACTTCTCGCCGAACAGGGCCATCGCGCCCGTCTGCATCGCCTGTTCGAGCGGGACGATCTCCGTCCGCACAGGCTCGTTACGCAGCACGTGGTAGTTGACGAGACGCTCGATCTCCGCGATCTCATCGCGCGTCAAAGGCTGGTAGTGCGAGAAGTCGAAGCGCAAATAGTTCGGCGCGACGACCGAGCCTGCCTGCTTGACGTGCATGCCCAAGACTTCGCGCAGAGCGGCGTGCATCAGGTGCGTCGCCGTGTGATTGCGCCGCGTCGCGTCGCGTTTTTCAACGTCAACCACCGCGGTCACTTGGTCGAGCAAGCGAAGCCTGCCGCGCTCTACTTTGACGCGGTGAACGACGAGGCCGGCGGCGGGCGCAGTCGGCGTGTCGAGGACTGTCGCGCTTGCGCCTCCCGTCACGATTGTTCCGGTGTCGCCGACCTGACCGCCCGATTCGGCGTAGAAGGGTGTGCGGTCTAGCACGACCTCGCCCACTTCGCCCTCGCTCAATTCTTCGACTTCCGTTTCGCCGCGCAGCAGCGCGACTATGCGTGCGTTGTCGGTGCGCGTCTCGTCGTAGCCTGTGAATTCGGTCGCGCCGACGCGCTCGGCAATCTGAGCATAAACGGGGTTCGTTTTTGCCTTATGAGTAGGTCTATCCTCAGATGAGGCTTGTTGTTGTAGTTTTTTTAAGCCCTCGTCGAAAATTTCGTTGAAGATTTCTTCTTCTACATGCACGCCAAGTTCTTCAAGCTTAACTCGGATTAAATCCCTCGGCGTCCCGAAAGTATCGTAAAGCGGCACTAGGCTCTCAATTAATTTATTGAGATCAAGACTTGGGCCTGTGTGCTGACTGGCTGCCCAAATTCGAGGCTCAATCTCATTTGAGGCTTGGTTTTCCGCCGTTGGCGGGAATTGCTCCCTAGGCACATAAGTAACCGTTCCATCAGGCTTAATTACATTTGCACCTATGATCTTTGTTGTTCCCTCAAGGGAAATCCATTCGATTTTATTGCGACTTGGATTCGGGTTCGCTTTACCTAGTACGAATACTTTCTTTTCGGCATCCCAACCCTCGTCCTCAAGTTTCCACCCGAAGAATTCACGATCTTCTTTCGTGATGGATACTTCGATAGTTATCGTCTCTAACTTCTTCAATCCGGTTGCCAGTGTCGAGCCGAAGCGTTCTTCCTCAAGTTTAACTATGCGCGAGATGAAGTCGCGCGAAGCTTCAAGCTCAGGGTAGGCTTCGCGCATCATGTCAACGACAAAGTCCGAGACTCTGTGGAAGAAGAGATCGTTGAGTTGTAGCGCGTGGCGACCGTGGTAGATCGCGCGGCGCATGATTTTGCGAAGGACGTAGTTGCGCCCCTCGTTGCCGGGCAGGATGTTGTCGGCGATGGCGAAGGCCGTGGCGCGCGCGTGATCCGTGATGACGCGCATCGCGTGGCCCTCTTTCGTCTCCGACTCGTAGTGGCGGTCGGCGAGGCGCGCGACGAAATCAACGATGGGGCGGAGCAAGTCCGTCTCGTAGTTGTTCGGCGCGTCCTGAAGCACAGCCGTCACGCGCTCAAGTCCCGCGCCCGTGTCAACCGAGGGCTTCGGAAGCGGCGTGAGCGTGCCTTCGGCGTCGCGGTCGTACTGCATGAAGACGAGATTCCAGATTTCGACCGTCGGGCTGCCGTCGCGGTTCACGTATTCGAGGCGGTTGAATTCCGCATCGTTCGGGTTCTCACCTTTGTAGTAGTGAATCTCGCTGCAAGGGCCGCACGGCCCCGTGTCGCCCATCTGCCAGAAGTTGTCCTTCGCGCCGAAGCGCAGGATGCGTTCGCGCGGCACGCCCGCCTCTTCCCAAAGTTGGGCGGCCTCGTCGTCTGTCTCGTAAACCGTGAACCAGAGCCGTTCGAGCGGAATCTTGTACTCGTTCAGCAGAAGGTCGAGTGCGAACTCTATCGCCTCGCGCTTGAAGTAGTCGCCGAACGAGAAGTTGCCGAGCATCTCGAAGAAGGTGTGGTGCGTCGCGTCGCCAACGTCGTCGAGGTCGTTGTGCTTGCCTCCCGCGCGCAGGCACTTCTGCGACGAGGCCGCGCGCGCGTAGTCGCGCTTCTCCGCGCCCAGAAACGTGTCCTTGAACTGATTCATCCCGGCGTTCGCGAACAGCAAGGTAGGATCGTTCGCGGGCAGCAGCGGACTCGAAGCGACGCGCTTGTGGCCGTGCTTCTCGAAGTAACTCAAAAACTTTTCGCGTATTTCGTTGCCTGTCATCATAAAACAGTAGTCAGTAGCCAGTAGTCAGTAGCCGGTGGAAGGCCGGCGTCGGACGATTGAAGGCTAGATGTAATCTCCTTGAAAGGGATTTTAACATGCGGCGGCGGGGCGGTCGAAGCGGGGCGAAAACGGAAAGCTCAACCTAATGTGTGACTCTTTTCAGCTTGCGAAGCAAGCGCCAGAGTAAAGCCCAGCGTGAAGCCGAAGGCGAACGCTGGGTCAGCAACACAAAAAGAAGAGCAAGCTCACGAAGTGAGCGACAGACCTGTCGTTCATACAGCGCTGCCGCCCGCCTTCGCGGGCTTGGAAATCGTGGGACGTGCAAACCCAGCGTTCCGCTACGCTCCACGCTGGGCTTTATTCTGGCCGCCTGCTTCGCAGGCTTTAATGCCAACAAAAAAGAGTCGCACATTAGATGGCTCAATCAAGGGCAGCATCGCTGTCAACATCCGCCGACTCGTCCTCGTCTTCGCCGGCGGCGGACGCCTCGCGCACCTTGCGTATGATGAGGTCGTAGGGGAAGCCGAGGCGTAGAAGGTGCTCGTAGAGGCTCTTCGTCTGCTGTCGTGTGGTTGGCCGACCGCGCAGGCGTGTGCGCTTCTCGATGGCTTGTTGGATGAGCTGTTCTTCGGGCGTCTCTTGATAGACAAGCTCAAGCGCGGCGTCGGCGGTCTCGCGCTCGACCTTCTTCATCTGCAAGTCGCGCGCGAGCCTCTGTCGTCCGACGGGCTTCTGCCGCACGCGGTAGGAGGCGAAGCCGAAGGCGAAACGCTCGTCGTCGAGGTAGCCGTAGCCCTTGAGCTTTTCGAGCGCGTATTCGACCGCCTCCTCGTTCGCCCACTCCTTCTCAAGCAGACGCTCGCGCAGCTCGGCCACAGAGCGCGGCTTTGCGGCGAGGAGCTTGACGGCGCGTTGCAGCGTCCGCTCGCGCGCCTTCTCCGCGTCCACGGGGCGCGCGGGACGCGCCTTCCTGCGCTCCTCTTCGAGGTCGGCGTTTATCTGCCTATCGGATTTGCTGGGCCTCGGCCTGTACTTCGGCTTGTACTTCTTGGGCTTCTCCATCCTGCACGTACTCTAACAAGAGCGCGCCGCGCGCGACAACGGGGCCGACACGTTTACGGATGCGGGCGTCCGGCTCTAAGATTGCTTCCGGCTTTCAAGTCAAAAATAGCAGATCAAAAAATCTAAAATTTGAAGATGGACGGAATCATCATCGTTGACAAGCCCGCGGGCTGGACTTCGCACGACGTTGTCGCGCGCGCGCGCCGCATACTGCGCGAGAAGAGAATCGGGCACACGGGCACGCTCGACCCTTTCGCGACGGGCGTGCTGGTGCTGCTCGTGGGGCGCGCGACGCGGCTCGCGCAGTTCCTCGCGGGCGCGGAGAAGGAGTACGAGGCGACTGTGCGTCTGGGCTTTGCGACCGACACGGGCGACCTGACGGGCGCACGCCGCGAGAGCGACGGCGACAGCGAGGAAGCGGGCGCGGGCGAAAGCGCACGTGTGGATTGCGCGTCGCTCACGCGCGAACGGGTCGAAGCGGCTCTCGCGTCTTTGCGCGGGGAGATCGAGCAGGTGCCGCCGATGGTCTCG
>DASQLL010000287.1:0-4770 GCA_035630035.1 Pyrinomonadaceae bacterium
CGTCGCGCGCGATGCCGAGCAGCACGACGAGGCCCGGCCCGATCTCGCCGACCGCCTCGCCCTCGACCCTCGCGCTCGCGCGCGTCACACGCTGTAAGACAGCCCTCATCCGAAATCCCGTGCGCGCCTACTGAATTATCCAGCGGTAGAAGATGACGCCGCGCACCTTGACCGGCTTGCCGTTCACGAGCGTCGGTTTAAAGGTCGCGCGCCGCGCGGCGTCCGCGCCCGCGGCTACGAAGGCACGCGAGGAGCAGCCGAGCGGCATCACGTCACTTACCTTCCCGGCTTCGTCTATCGAGATGAACATGACCGCCGCCCCGGACGAGCGCGTCATCTTCGCCTCAGGCGGGAACGTGGGCGGCGGCTTCGACGACCAGGAACCGGCCTGCAACTCTTTCTTGTCCGGCGAGAGCGAGAAACCTTGCGCCAGAACTGAGTCCTCGATAAAGACGCGCGAGATTCGTTCCGCGACATTCGGGTCGGGCTTGCCCCTCAGGTCTGTCGCGATGACGCAGGTGTATTGTTCGAGCGCATCCTGCTCAAACTTTTCCGAAGGCCCAAGGCGCTTCTCCCTCGATTCGAGCATGCGCGCGAGCGCCTTCTTCGCCTTCCCTGTATCGCGCTTCGTGAGGTAGATGTTGGCGAGACTACTTAACTGCGCGCTGACCTCTTTCGATTCGGCCCCGAACAGCCTCTCAGCCGACTCAACGGCTGTCACGGCGAGCCGAGCCGCCTCGTCGTATTTCTTCGCGTCGTAAAGCTCCCGCACCTTTACGTTAATTGCGTTGATCTCGCCCGCGGCGGTCGTCGGCGCCGGAGTCTGATTCTGGGGTTGCTGCGGGTTCGGCTCATCCCGGCTCGCGCGCGCGCTGACCTGTAGGAGCGCGACGAATGCAAGCGAGAAAGCAATCAAAAGTCTCATCGTCTTTCACCTTCGCGTCTTCGCGAGCAGTTACTTCTTCGGCGGCTTGCTCGGCCTTATCTCGACGCGGCTCGGAAGGCTTCGTTCGTCGTGGCGCAGGAGGTCTGAGACGACGCGCGCGATGTCTTCGGGCTGAAGCTGCCAGCTCTTTTCGTCGCTCACGGTGTCGCCGCCGAACTCCGTGTTGACCGAGCCGGGCATGACGTAGCTGACCTTTATCCCGTCGTGTCGAACCTCTTGCATGAGCGCTTCGCTGAAGCCGTTCAGGCCGAACTTCGACGCGTTGTACGCGGCCATGCGCGGGTGCGGGTTCGCGCCCGCGAGCGAGGAGACGTTGATGATGTAGCCGCCGCCGCGCTTCTTCATTTCAGGAATCGCCGCGTGGCAACAATAGAAGACGCCGAACAGGTTCGTCTCAAGAACCGTTCGGAACTCTTCGGGCGACATCTCTTCGACAGTCTTGAAGAGGCCGACGCCGGCGTTGTTGACCAACACATCAACGCCGCCAAGCTCCTCGACCGCGTGTGCGACCAGTGCTTCGACTTCTTCCTGCACGCGTACGTCGCACGCCGCGCCCGTCACGCTCCCGTCTTCGACGCCGTCAAGCTCACGAACCGCCCGCTCGACCTCTTCGATGCTGCGCGCGCCGACGCAGACGTTCATCCCTTCGCGCACGAACGCCTCCGCAATCGCGCGCCCGATGCCGCGCGTGCCGCCGGTGACGATTGCAGTTTTACCTTGATAGTTCATCGAAACAATTTCTGTAGGGGCAGGGCTTGTCCCTGCCCGTTTAGCGTGACGACACGCAAGTTGGGATTCGATAGAGTTGAGCGGGCAGGGACAAGCCCTGCCCCTACAAAATTATTCGGACTTGAGCTTTTCTTTCAAAAGCTCGTTGACGACCTTCGGGTTGGCCTTGCCCTTCGACGCCTTCATCACTTGACCGACAAAGAAGCCGTAGAGCGTTTCTTTGCCCGCACGGTACTGCTCAACTTGCTGTGCATTCGAGGCCAGAACGTCCGTCACAATCTTTTCGATCTCGCCCGTGTCGCTCAACTGTGCAAGACCCTGCTCCTCAATGACCGCGCCCGCGCCCTTGCCCGTCTTGAACATCTCGGCGAGAACGTCCTTGCCCTGCTTGCCGCTGATGCGCCCCTCTTCGATTGCGCGGACGAGCGCGCCCAGCTCTTCGGGCGAGACGGGCGAGCTTTCGGCGCCGACGCCCGCCGCGTCAAGCTCGCGTAGCAGCTCGCCTTTGAGCCAGTTTGCCGCGCCGCGCGGGTTCGAGGCCGCCGCCGCGCGCTCGTAGAAGTCCGCGAGCGCGCGGTCGCGCACGAGGAGCGACGCGTCGTTGAAGGCAAGTTCGTACTGCTCCATGAAGCGTCCGCGGCGCGCGTCCGGCAGTTCGGGCATCTCGCGTCGGACGCCTTCGATGAAGCCCGACGTGACTGCGAGCGGCTGCAAGTCCGGCTCAGGGAAATAACGATAGTCGTGCGCCTCTTCCTTCGAGCGCATCACGCGCGTCGCCGCCGCGCGCTCGTCCCAGAGCCGCGTCTCCTGCGTGACGTGCCCGCCCGACTCGATCAGCTCAATCTGTCGCTCGATCTCGAACTCGATGGCTCGCTGCATGAAGCGCACGGAGTTCAGATTCTTCAGCTCTACCTTCGTGCCGAACTTCTCGCTGCCTTCGCGGCGAACGGAGACGTTGGCCTCGCAGCGTAGGTTTCCCTTCTCCATGTCGGCCTCGCTCGCGCCGACCCACTGCAAGGCGTGGCGCACGTGGTTGACGTAGTCGTAAGCCTCCCAAGACGTTCGGAAGTCCGGCTCGGTGACTATCTCCGCGAGCGGAGTGCCCGCGCGGTTCAAGTCAATGTAAGAGTAGCGGTTCGTTTCTGGCAGACCCTCGTGGACGTTCTTGCCCGCGTCCTCTTCCAGATGGAGTCGCGTGACGCCTATCTCCAACGGACGCCAATCGCGCGCGTGTCCGCCCTCGTCGCGCTCGGCTGTCATAATCTCAAGCCGACCGTCGGAGGAGAACGGGCGGTCGTACTGCGAAATCTGATAGCCCTTCGGCAAGTCCGGGTAGAAGTAATTTTTGCGCGCGAAGATCGAGACCTCGTTGATGCGTAGCCCGAGCGCGAGCGCGGCGCGTGCGCCAAGCTCGACCGCGCGCCAGTTCAGAACGGGCAGCGAGCCGGGCAGCCCCAGACAGACGGGGCACGTGTTAGAGTTCGGCTCGTCTCCGAAGCGCGTCGAACAGCCGCAGAAAATCTTCGACTCCGTCTTCAGTTGTGCGTGTATCTCAAGGCCGATGACGGCCTCCCAACCGTTTTTCATATTTTTGAAGTTGTGTGCTACGGATTCGCGCCGAGTATAACACCCGCGAAACTGTGCCCTCAACAAGCGACTGTTTCGCGACACGCGCGTGGAAAAATTACTACATCAAATTCGCGCTTTGTGTTATACAATGCGCCCGCTCGCAAGCAGACTCGCTAAACAAAGCGGGGGCAGCCGCTCCATCAAGCTCCGGCGCCGCCCCGCTCGTTCATCCACCTCTTCTTCCCAAGGAGGAATATCAGCGTTATGGCGAAAACCATCGCAAAGCTTTTAGGTGTGGTGTTCATTCTGGTCGGGATCATCGGCTTCGTTGCTCCCAACTTTCTCGGCGCGCACCTTAGTACGGCCCACAACCTCGTTCACATCATTTCGGGCGCGCTCGCCCTTTACTTCGGCGTTGCAGGATCGCTTTCCGCCGCGCGCCTTTTCTGCATCGTCTTCGGCGTCGTCTACGCTCTGCTCGGCGTCGCGGGCTTCGCGCTGGGCACGGGCGAGGATCGCATGTTCGAGGCTCTTGCGCCGCTCGGCCTGCACCTCGGAACGGTGGATCACGTCATCCACGTCCTGCTCGGAGTAGTCTTCCTCATCGGCGGGTTTCTGACCAGAGCCGATATAGGCGATTAAGATTCTGTCTACAAAGCAGAAACCCGACCGTCAGGGAGGGTGTGAGGGGAAACGCGGAATGCGGAATGATGATTGATGAACAAGAAGACGGATTGTCTTTCATTCATCATTCCGCATTCATCGTTCCGCATTTCTTACTCACCCTCCCTGACGGTCGGGTTTCTGCTCCTGACCCACACGCTATCGCCCGCAACTCTATTCGTTACGCCTCAACGCAATTCACGCCTTCGCTGTAACCATTTATCCGCGCGACAAAACATGCACCCGTTTGCCCGCCGGGTAAAGCCTCACGTAAGATACACCTTCATCAAAATGTTTCGCGGTCGCCGAAAGCCACTGCGCGCGCGCCGCCGCACGACACCGAAAGGACGGAGATTCCCGCAATGATAAAGACCGTCGAATGGACGGACGAAGGCGTCCGCATGATTGACCAGCGGCTGCTGCCCACAGAAGAAAAGTACCTGATGCTGCGTTCGTGTGAAGAGGTCGCCGAAGCCATCAAACAGATGGTCGTGCGCGGCGCTCCGGCAATCGGCGTCTCGGCGGCGATGGGCATCGCACTCGGCTCGATGCAGGCCGTCGGCACATCGGTCGCCGACCTCGAAGAAGACTTCAACTACTTCTGCGACACGATGGCGGCCACGCGCCCCACGGCAGTCAACCTCTTCTGGGCAATCGAGCGTATGCGCGACCGCTTCCGGCGCGCGAAGGCCGAGGGCGCGGACGCCGAGAGGGTTAAAGCGCAACTGATCGAGGAGGCGCAGACGATTTTCCGCGAGGACATCGAATCGAACCGCGCGTTGGGCCGCTTCGGCGGAGAGCTTCTGTGGGACGGCGCGACCGTGCTGACGCACTGCAACGCGGGCGCGCTCGCGACGGCGGGA
>DASQLL010000288.1:0-6259 GCA_035630035.1 Pyrinomonadaceae bacterium
CGTTCCGCTCGCCCGAGCAGCTCTCGGATTTGACGACCATCTACAGACTCGAGCACGGCGCGCTCGGCACGTTCGACCTTTTCATGACGGCGCGCGCGGGCGAGCGCGGCGTCTATTTCTACGAGGCGGTCTTCAACCACGCCCGTTAATTCCTCAACGGTTTAAATTCCCCTCACAAGAGTTTGTATCACAATACTCCTGCGTGCGCAGCGCGCGCTGTGGATTGAGTTGCGCCTCTGCTGCCGCCGACGGCGCGGGGACGATTCGAGTGGAGGTATGCTTCTCGATGGAGAGCAGCAGAGTCGAAATCAGTCTGGAAGGCGGGCGCTCGCTCGCGCTGCGTCCCGCGTCCGATGAAGATTACGAAGACCTCGTGCGGATTTACGCGGGCACGCGCGCAGACGAGCTGGCGCAGGTCAGTTGGTGGGACGACGAGCAGAAACTCGCCTTCTGTCGCTCGCAGTATGAAGCGCAGAAGATGGAGTACGACGCGCGCTTTCCAGACGCCGAGTACGACGTAATTCTTCTCGAAGGGCGCATGGTCGGGCGGCTCTGGGTCGTAAGAGGCGACGAGGAGATTCGACTGCTCGACATCGCGCTCGTCCCCGAAGCGCAGAACCGAGGCGTCGGCACGGCGCTTCTCAAACGCCTGATAGACGAGTCGCGCCAAACGGGCAAGCGTCTGCGCCACATGGTCTTCGTGCTCAACGAAGCCGCGCTACGCTTCTACGACCGGCTCGGCTTCGAGGTCTTCGAGGACTTGGGCGGATACAAGCACATGGAATGGAAGAGTGATAAGTGATGAGTGATAAGTGATAAGAGGAAGACAGGGCTTTTTCTTATCACTCATCACTCATCACTCATCACTCATCACTCATCTTTGAAATAGTTGAATACGGCGTGATACTGAAAGCCGCGCGCGTCGCGTCCGACGGGGACGAGGAAGATGTCGAACTCGCCCATGCGCTCGTGCTCAAGCGTGTACGTTTGCTGCGGCATGTAGATGTCTTCGGGGCCGTAGAACGAGACCGAGAAGCGTTCCATCCCTTTCTGTTCTTCGGGCTGCGATGTCCAGCCCTTCACTTCCACCAGCTCCAACTCGACCGGCCTCGGCGCTTCCGCGCGCACGCGAAACTTCGTGTTCAGGTGTTGAGAAAAGTCGGCCTCAGTATGTTGTTGCTCAGCCATCGTCTGCGTTTCTCCGTGGAAGGATGATAAAGATAGTCACGCCGCGCGGCGCGATAAAGTTAGTCGCGACAAGATAGCACGAGGGCGAGCCGCGAATCATCCGGCGCGGCGCGTGCGCGAATCGCGCACGCGCCGCGCGCAAACTTCACATCGCCCGCTCGCGCTCGTCGTCGCCGCGCGCGGCCTCTTCGAGCATTGCGCGAATCCATTCGTCACCGGGCCTCTCGAAGTCCGCGTACCAGATGCCGACGTGGCCGAACGGCGAGGGGAAGGCGAGACAGACCAATTCGTCGGCCACGGCCTCGACGCTTGCGCGACTCTCTGGGGCCGCCACGGGGACGGCTGCGATAACGCGTGCAGGCGCGCTCGCACGCAGCGCGCGGACGGCGGCGCGCATCGTCGAGCCTGTGCGTATGCCGTTATCAATCAGCAGAACGGTCTTACCCGCGAGGGCGACGGGCGGACGCGCGCCGCGACAGATGCGCTCGCGTCGCGCGAGTTCGTCGAGTGCGTCGGCGATGAAGAAGTCGAGCGCAGAAGCAGGCATCTCTGGGCGCGGCGGCAACTCTTCGTCGAGAAACAGAGCGCCGCCCACGCTCAAAGCGCAGACGGGCGCGTCAGGCCCGCGCGGCACGAGCAGCCTGCGTATGATGACGACATCGAGCGGCGCACGGAGTCGCTTCGCAACCTCCGCCGCCACGGGCACGCCGCCGCGCGCGAGCGCGAGGACGACGGTGTCTTCGCGTCCCGCGTACTCTCCGAGCTTCGACGCGAGATCGCGGCCCGCGCTGTATAGATCGGTGAAACGCGCCGCACGCCTCAGCGAGTCGGCATCGGTGTCCGGCGTTTTCATGCGACGACAAGATAACAAAACTGCGCGTCTCGCCGCACGGTCGAGCGGCGTCGCGCGCTTAGTCACTCGCTCTCCGCCGATGCGGAAGGAGCGGTGAGCAGCCCCGCGAGCAGAAGGAGCGGCCCTGCGGCGAGCAGCCACATCATCGCGCCGAGTCCGTACCTTTCGGCGAACGCGCCGAGCGCGAGCGGAACGAAATCTCCGACGAGTCCGAACAGGTTGCCGAGCGTCATCGCCGCCCCGCTCCTCCCCGGCATCTCCGCGTACAGACGCGCCTTGAGGATCGCGTACCACCCCGCGTTCGCAAACCCCAACAGTCCGAGCAGCACGACTTTCATCGCAAACCCCTGCGCGAGCAGGAAGGCTGGGAAGAGCAGAAGCACGACCGACGTGCTGACGCGCAAGTAACTCACGCCGCGCACTCGCTCCAGAAGCGGCAGCATCAGAAAATCTCCCGGCAGCCCCATCCACGTCCAAACGATGACGGCCAGCGCCGCGCGCCCCTCGCCCGCTCCGACCACGTCCACGAAGTAGAGCGCGAGAAACCCGCGCAGCACGTCCCATGTGAAATCGCCCAACTGCAAAAGCACGAGCCAACGCACGACCTCGCGCCGCCTGAGCGCGCGCAGAGCCTCCCGCATTCCATCGGCGAACGACGAAGGCCGCCGCGCGCCTTCCTCCGCCGCGGGCGCGGGGAAGCGAAGCCGCCACGTCGCCGCGACGAGCGCGAGTCCCAGACCGAACATGACGTAGAACGGCCAGCGCCAACTAAGACCTAGCCAGACGCACGCGCCGAGCGCGACCGGCCCGACGCAGTTTCCCAGCGACCCGTACAGAGTCCAGCGCGCCATGTTCTGCTCGCGGCGCGCGGGTGCGGCGTCCATCAGCGTCGCCTGCGACAGCCCCACGAACAACCCCGACGCGGGGTTCATAAGCATCATCGCCACGAGCAGCAGCGGAAAGCCCCAGCTCATCCCGATGAGCAGCGTCATCGCGACGAACACGACCCCGCCGCACAGAACGAACACGCGACGCGGCCTCACGTCGGCCAGAATCATCAACCCCGGCTCTACGAGATTTCCGAAGATGGGCGGCACGCTCAAAAGCACGCCGACCTGCGTGTACGACAGATGCAGGTCGTCGCGTATGAGCGGCCACGCCGCCTCGCGCACGCCGAACACAAGCTCGTCCAAGAATTCGACGAGCAGCAGCGTGGTGACGAAAAAGAAAAGACTACGCCGCGCACCGTCGAAGGGCGACGGCGTCGCGCGCACAGATTTTTTGTTGACGGAATTTTGCGCGAATGACATCAGCGGTGATTCTCCTTCTCCTCGGAATGACGGGACGTTTCTTTTGCGATGAAGCTTGAGAAACGTCCTCCGAGGCGGAGGAATCACCGAGCGCGCGAGCGCACGCCACAACTTACGCGGCACGCGCGCACACGTGCACATGCACGCATCGCGCGCAGCCGTCGTCGGCAGGCTCGCGGTTCTAGCGGGAGCTTAACGTGGAGGGGGTCTTGTGCCTTCCATGACGCGCATTTCACACTGCGGTTGAGTGGAAGTCAAGCTTCGATGCACAGGTCAGAAACGCGAGCGTCAGCGAGCGTGTCTCTATCATTAGAGACACGCTCGCTGACGCTCGCGTTTCTGAATCACGCGCCCGCGCGCGAGGCTTGACCGCCGCGCACGCGCTCGGTCTCTGTCTCGAAGATGTAGGAGAGCGATTTGTAGATCAGCTTCGCGCACAGGAACGCCGACGCGCTGAAGCCCTCGACGTAGGAGTACTCGGTCAAGTCCATGCCGACGACGCGTCGCTGGGCGGCGAGCGTGCGTATGAGGCCGAGCGTTTCATACCAGCCCAAGCCCCCCGGCTCAGGCGTGCCGGTCTGCGCGACGAGCGATGGGTCGAGTCCGTCAATGTCAATCGTCAGGTAGACGTTCTCCGTAAGGCCCGAGACGGCGTCCTCCCACCAGTCGCTCCGGCCCGCGATGTCCTTCGCCCAGAAGATGCGCGTCGGAAGACTGTCAATCGCGCGCGCCTCCTCCGACGAGATAGAGCGTATGCCGACCTGCACCGCAGGGAGTTTCAAATCCTTCACCACGCGCGCCATGATCGAGGCGTGCGAGTGCGGCGTGCCGTCATACGTGTCGCGCAAATCCGCGTGCGCGTCAATCTGCAAGACGGACAGGTTCTCATACGCTTCGGCGTGAGCCTGAATCACAGGCGCGCTCACCGAATGCTCGCCGCCGATCATGCACACGAACTTATCCGCGGCGACAAGCTCACGCGCGCGCGCAAGCAACGTCTTCATCATCGCTTCGGGCGGCTCGACCGAAGGCGACGTTTGCGTCGTGTGTATGCCGAGTCGGTAGACTTCCGCGTCCGTCTCCTCGTCGTACAACTCCATGTTGCGCGAAGCGTCAACGATGGCCTCCGCGCCCGCGCCCGTCCCCGTCCCGTAAGAGACCGTGCCCTCGTAAGACACGGGCCACACGACGACGCGCGCACGCTCGAAACTCGACAACTCACGTTCGGCGATCCCGCCGAAGTTCATCGGAAGCTCTGCTGATTCTGACATGCGGAAATTATATCGCAGCTTGATTTGAACCACGAACACCTTGAAAGCAACGCCGACGTGGAGGATAATCGCGGCATGAGTGAAGACCTTACACGAAATCTGCCTCAAGACGGATTGAGACAAATCCTCGCGCGCCTAGACTCCATTGACTCGCGCCTGACGACGCTCGAAGAGAAGGTTGACCGGCGGCTGCAAGAGACTCGCCCTATCTGGGAGCAAGTGCTAGCACGTCTGGATAGTCTCGAAAGCGAGATGCGAACGGGCTTTCGACGGGTTGAGCGGCAAGTCGGCCTGCTCGCAGAGGACATGATAAAAGTCCGCGCCGACCAGCGCGACCTAGAAGAGCGTGTAAGCCAGCTTGAGCCAAAGCCGACGCAGTAGAGAAACGCTGCGAATGAAAATCCTGAACTACACGGTAATCATGACGCCCGACGAGACCGGCGGCTACGTCGTGACCTGTCCCGCTTTGCCGGGTCTGGTCACAGAAGGCGACACGCTCAAAGAGGCGCGTGAGATGGCCGCCGATGCCATTCGTTGCTACGTCGGAAGTCTACAAAAAGATGCTGAGCCGATTCCCACCGAATAAAAGAGCCAGCAATCAACATTTCTGCTGACTACTGGCTACTGACTTCTGACTACTGCTTTTCTACGGCACTTCGACAGTGAACTCCCTGCCCATGAAGACGAAGTTGGGGCGCTTGCGTCCCTTCATGTACTTGGCCGCGGTCTGCGAGAGCGCGGTGACGAGGATGGGGAGCGCGATTGTGGCGTCGCAGTTGACGTAGGCCGTGGCCGCGCCGCGCGCGAGCTTGCCGAAGACGAGCGACTCGTCGTCCGTGTTGGGGCTTGTGCGCCCGCCGTGCGAGGGCTGCTCGGTCGAAATCTGTATGGCGTACTTGTGGCCGCGCGGGGCTGTCTTGATGATGTCGGAGGCCGCCTCCATCTGCTGGACGAAGCTGCGCGAGGTTCCGCCGCCGAGGTTGATTATCCCAGAGACGCGCGAGCGCGAGCCGATCTGCATGAGGTCGAGTATGTCCTGCGCGATGTCGAAGCAGAAGCTGTTCTTCTTCTCGAAGCGCGCGCCCGCGATGCCGACGGCGATGGAGCTGTCGGCGATGGTCGGGCAGAAGATGGGCACGCGTGCCTTGTAGCTCGAAGTCAGAATGCCGTCGTCCGTCGCTATCTCGGCAAGCTCGCGGCCCAGAAGGTGCAGGAACTCGCGCGTCGAGTAGGCGCGCGACTGGTCGAGCTGGTTCGTGAAGCCTCCGACCCACTCGTCGGCCTCGCGGTACTCCTCGTCGCTGGCGAGCACGTCCCACATGCGGCTGATCTGCGACGCCTCAAGCTCGGCGTCGGTCATCGAGGGGTGCGCCTGAAAATGCTGCCGGCCCAAAGTCTCGTGCAAGTCCTGAAAGAGCATCGCGCCGGAGCAGACCATCACGTCCACGAAGCGGTTCTTGATGATGTATGCGAGAAGACGGCGCATCCCCGCAGGGATGAGCGCGCCGTTGGCCGCGACTACGACGGTCGTGTTGTCGCCGAGCATGTCGAGCCAGATGCGGTGCGCTTCGGCGAGTTGCCGCGCGCCTAGCCCCGCGCCCTCCATCTTTTCGAGGAGACCGGCGACGGAGCGGTCG
>DASQLL010000289.1:0-4706 GCA_035630035.1 Pyrinomonadaceae bacterium
GGAAGAAGCCTGCACCGCGCCGGACAGCCCCTCTATGTTGAGCGCGCCGTTGACGAGATTGATCCGGTCGAGACGTGCGCCGCGCGGGACTGTGAGCGTGTACTCGATGCTCGCGGGGTTTTCCCACTGCTCGTGGCGTCCAGACCAACGGTATTCCGGGTAGTCGGTCTTGATCTCGATGCGGCTCGCGCTGGCGTCAACCCTGATCTTCGCTTCGCGCAGACGCTCCTGCATGTATGCGCGCTTGACGGCGTCCACCTTCACCTCGGCGCGATCCCAAGCGACGACGCGCACGTCGCCGTTGATGTTCGAGAGGCTTACGCTCCCGTCCGCCGCGAGCGGGTAGGTCTGGTGAAACTCCTCGGTCAGTTCGGGGCGCGTCTGCGCGTGCGCCCTATCCGCGCTCGTAAGCGCGAGCGACACGAGCGCAACCAAGCAAAGAATCAAACGTCTCTTCAACATTTTAAAAATCCTCTTCAAAAGAAATGATGAAATGGGTTTTGGGTGTTAGGTGCTGGGTGTTGGGTTTTGGTTAAAGCCAACACCCAGCATCTAACACCCAAAACCCGCTTTCCATTTTCAGGACGCGCGTCGAATCTGCACGCTGCCGTTGACGGTCTCAAGCCGCAGCTCGCGACCGCCGCCGCCGATTGTCCCCGTCATGCGGCGCTTGCTGAAGCGGCCCGTGACGGTCAGTGGAAAGTCGCTCGTGATCTCGCCGTTCAAAGTCTTCGCGTCAACCTCCGTGTTCAGGCCGGCGGGGAAGCTCAGCTCGATGCCGCCGTTGACGGTCGTGAACACAAGCCCGTTAGACCAGTCGGAGCGGCCCATCAAGGCTCTGATAGAGCCGTTGACGGTCTTGGCGCGCGCCAGTCCCGAAGTCGAGATGTTGATGCCGCCGTTGACCGTTGTGGCCTCGACATCGGCGGTCAGGTTGTCGGCCTCGACCTTGCCGTTGACGGTGCGTCCGGCGAAGCGCACGCCCGCCGGAACGCGCACGCGGAAGTTGACGCTCGTGTCGTTGTCGCGCACGCTCATGTGGCCGCCCTCTCCGGGCGCGCACGTGTTCGGCTTCCGCTCCTCGACGTTCGGGTAGACGGCGCAGATGGTCACGCCTTCGCTGTGCTGCACGACCTCGATGCGAACGTCGTCTGGGTCGCTGCGGCGCGCGCGCTTGACGGCCACGACCTCGACCTCGCTGCCGGACGAGGCTTCGGCCTCGACGTTGCCGTTGACGCCCTTGATCTCGATCTCGCGGCCCGCTGCTACGGGGCCGTGCCAGCGGAACTCTTTCTGCTCCGTCTGCGCCGCGGCGACGATGGGCTGAGTTGCGCCCGCGTGGGCGTGAGCCGTTGCGTGCGAGGCGACATGATCGTTGGCTCCGGCCACCTGAGCCAGCAGCGCGAGCGATGCGCCCGCAGCGAGTATTGAGAGACTGATTGCGCGCTTCATTCTTCTTCCTCCGATTCCGAGACTTTGGTTTATACGTCCGACTTCGCGGAACAGCAGGGCAGCCGGTAGCCCACCTCTCGAAAGTTAACCGGCCACCCCGCGCGACTTAACGTCTGTTCCGAACTGAAAACACCGTGCGCGAGGGGTTTGTGGCAAAAAGTTTTGAGGGAAGTTGCCGGGCGGGATTTTAAAGCCCCGGCAGGGGCGCGGGAAATTAGCCGGGGGTGAGTCCGAGATGCGAGCCGTAGGCGAGCATCGAAACGCAACCCCCGGAACGCGTATCAAATAAACCAATCCGCCCCGGAGGGGCGGCGGCGCGCGGCGAGAAACAGATCACGGATAATTTCGCGCTCCATGTTCCGCCGCCCCTCCGGGGCGGATTGGTTTAATGTATCGTGTTGTTCCGGGGGTTACGCTTCATCGCCGCTCGCTAACGCTCGCGTCGCCTCGCTCACCCCCGGCTAATTTCCCGCGCCCCTGCCGGGGCGATCATTTCGGGTAATTACGATTGGCCTCTCGCCTCACTGCTTCCGCAGATACACCGAGCCGCTGAAGGAGCTGAGCGTGACGACGGCGTCGCCCGTGCCGACCATGCCGTCGAGCCGCGTCTCCGTGGGAACTTTAGGAGGCTTGGGCGGCTTGTGCTTGCCCGGCTTCTGCCAGTCCGGCGGCGCGGGCGGCGCGACCGGCGCGCGGGGCGAAACGGCTGAAGGGCTTGCCGACGCGCTGACCGACGCGCTGCTTGACTTGACGGACGACGTGCTGACCGAAGTCTTAACGGGGAAGTCCGTGATGATGTCGCCGCTGACGACGACCTTCGCGTGGACGCTGAATGAAGAGTTCGCGGGCAGCTCCAGAACCACGTCGCCTGAGTGGGTCTTAAATTCGTAGACGCCGCCGCGCGCGAGGCCGCCCTCGAAGGTAACGTCGCCGCTGACGGTCGAGCCGCTGACCTGCGCGTGCGCCACGCCTTCGAGCATCACGTCGCCGCTCGTTGACTTGGCCTCGAAGTCGTCGCCGCGCGCGACCGTGCGGACGTTTCGCGCCTCGATGCTCCCGCTCATCGTACTCAGGCGCGCTTGCCCGCTCGAATCCGCGAGCGAGATGTCGCCGCTAAGGACGGATACCTCGACCGACTTCGACACGCGCCGAACGTTCACGTCGCCGCTCAAGACCTCGACGCGCGCGTTGCCCACGTCCGCGACCTCTACGTGGCCGCTGCGCAACTTTATGTTCACGGTCGCGCCGCGCGGCACCATCAGTTCGATCCGGCCTGCCGACCCGCAGTCGCCCGAATCAAGCTCCACGTCCTTGCCCGCATCAACCAGCACTTCGACGCGCGGCGCGGGCTGCACGTTCGGCGTCAGAAGACGGAGACTTCCCGCCTCGTCCGTGCGAGCGCGCACCTCGCCGCGATCCCAACCGCGGACGACCACCTCGCCCGTCTCGATGCACGTCGAGACGACGACGGACGCGTCCGCATTCGCGCGCCTTTCGAGCGCGAAGTCCTCTTTAGACGCCTCGCGCTGTTCGGCGTCGTCGCTCTGCGCCTCGGCCTTCTGCCCGTCCGGCTGATTCCGCGCCGGAGTCTGCGGCGCGAGCGCGAGCGCGAGCGCGAGCAGGAATGTTATGGATGCCAACTTCATTTCGATGAGTCCGTAAATCTAGCGTCCGACGGCGGCGACCTGCGCCTGATCCGCGACCTTCGTCAAAAGTTCGACCTTGCTCTGGTACGCCGCCATCAGGAAGCCCACGGCGTCCTTGTCCTTCGGGTTCGCGGCGGCGACGCGGCGCGACTCGCCGATTGCGCTGTCGAGTATGGCTACGTTGCGCTCGTACTTGAGGCGCACCGAGGGACTCAGCACGGCGTCGCCGCCCATCTTGATCGTCTTCTCAAGCGACGCGATGGCCGTCTGGTAATCCTTCTCGCCCGGCAGCGACTGATCTTTCACGGCGGGCGGCGCGACTCTGCCGCGGCCCGCATTTTTCTTGTTCACGGAACGCGGAGTGTATTTGACCGTCTCTATAATCGTTCTTCGGTCGCCGCTCTCCGGCGTCGCGACGGGTTGCTGCTTGACTTCGTTCTGATTCGGAGCGACTTCACTCGGAGTCGCCGTGGTCGGCTTGGTGTTTTCAGTTTGTGCGATCTCATTTTCGCGCGTCGCCCGCTGCGACTTCTGAACCACGAAGAGGACGGTCGCGACGGTAAGAACGGCGAGCAGTCCCGCGAAGGCCGCCGCGCCCTGCGGCGTTAAGTTGAGCATCCCTGAAAGCGACGCGAGGAATCCGCCGAAGCTCCAGCCGCGCGAGCCGCCGCGCGTCGTTTCGGGCGATGATTCGAGCCGCGCGACGGCTGCGTTAACACGTGCGCGCAAAATCTCCGTCGGCACGCTCACCGACTCGTCGGGCGCGAACGCCGAGGCGAAGAAAGACGCTTCGCTCTGCGCCGACGCGAGCGCGTCCGCGCACGTCTCGCACGCGGCCAAGTGCGCCGCCGCCGCGCCGGCCTGTTCGGGGGAGAGTTCGCCGTCCATGTAAGCCTGCAAAAGACTTTCGTCCAAACACCTTTTCATCACTGGCGTCCTCCAATCTTCCCGTAAACCCGCATGAACTCTTTCCGCCCGCGCGCGATCAAGCTCCCCACGTTCACCTCGTTTATCGAGAGCGTCTGCGCTATCTCGCGGTACGAAAGCCCCTGCTGCTTGAGCAGGAGGCAACTCCGCATAGGCTCTTTCAACTGCGCGAGCGCGCGCCGCGCCTCCTCAATTTCCGTGCGACGCTCGTAGTCGGCCTCGATTCCCGTGGGCGCGCTTCCACCGCCGACCGTGGCCGTGACCGCGAACTCTTCTTCGCGCGACCCCGCGCGGCTGCGGCTGCGAATCGTGTTGAGCGCCGTGTTCGACGCGACCCTCAAAAGCCACGGGCGCACGTGCTCCTCGTTCTGCAAAGAGCCTATGTGCTGGTAGAGTTTGAGAAAGACCTCTTGAGTCACGTCCTCAGCTAGTCCTGAGTCGCGGACGAGCGCGTATGCCGCGCGGTAAACGGCTCTGTGGTGCAGCGTGAAAGCCTCGTCGAAGCTTGGAGCCGCCGCCGCCTGAACCGTCTCTGGCACTGAGTCAATCAAAGCTTGCACCGCTCGTTCGCTCATATCGCCGCTCTCGTACACGTAAACACCGCCCGGACTCGATTCGTGGCAGAAATTTTAACAGATAACCGAGCGCGCCCTGTACGCCTAAAACTCACGCCCGCAAAGA
>DASQLL010000290.1:0-4415 GCA_035630035.1 Pyrinomonadaceae bacterium
GAAGCCCACGAGGTTGTAGGCATCGGCCATCAAATTCTCCTGACGAAGCTGCACAGCCGCGTATGGCTGCTCGCCCGTGCGAGGGTCGCGCAATCCCACGGGCTTCATCGGCCCGAAGCGCAGCGTGTCGCGCCCGCGCCGCGCGATCTCTTCAATCGGCAGGCACGCCTCGAACCAGCGCGTCTCCTCGAACCTTTGGAGCGGAACGCTCTGCGCCCCGACGAGAGCGTCGTAAAAACGCGCGTAGTCTTCCTCGGACATGGGGCAGTTCAGGTAGTCGTCGCCGCCCTTGTCGTAGCGCGCGGCGCGGAAGGCGATCTCCGTGTTGACCGAGTCAGCCGCGACGATGGGCGAGATGGCGTCGTAGAAGTAGAGTCCCGCCGCGCCCGTGATGCGCGCGATCTCTTCGGCTAAGGCGTCGGAGCAGAGCGGCCCCGCAGCGATGATCGTGATCTCGCCTTCGCGCACGCGCGTGGCCTCTTCGCGGACGAGCGTGATGTTCGGGTGCGCCGAGATGCGCTCGGTGATGGCTTCGGCGAACTTGTGCCGGTCAACCGCGAGCGCCGCACCCGCGGGCACGCGCGTCCGCATCGCAACGTCTAAGACGAGCGAGCCGCCGCGCCGCAATTCCTCTTTAAGAAGATACGGAGCCGTGCCCGGCTCGTCGGACTTCAATGAGTTGGAGCAGACTATCTCAGCCAGTTGGTCTGTGCGGTGCGCGGGCGTCTCGCGCACGGGGCGCATCTCGTAGAGACGCACGCGCGCACCTTCCTGCGCGGCCTGCCACGCGGCTTCCGTCCCGGCAAGTCCGCCTCCGATGACGACGATTTCTTTCATACCGAACAATCGTAAACCGTAAACCGTGAACCGTAAACCGTGACAAGAAAGATGGGTTCTTCTTGTCACGGTTTACGGTTCACGGTTTACGGCTTTTAAGGTTTCTCCTTAGGCGCGTCGGTCTTCTCTTTGGGCGCGTCGAGCTTGTCCTCGCCGGTCTTCGCGCTGAAGCGTTTGTAGTCTGCGAACTCGTTGGTCTCGTTGATGGTCATGCCGGCGAAGAGGAAGATGCGGGCGGAGGCGTTGACCTGCGAGAAGCGCGGCAGCCATACGCCGTCTTCGAGACGCGTCTGCTCGAAGATGAAGGCCGAGCCGGGCTTGATCGAGGCGACGAGGCCGCCGCCTATTTTGAAGCCTTCGACGAGGCGGGCTTCGAGACGCATCACCTGACGCTCCGATGGGTCAACCCAGATGACGCCGCTCAGCTTCGAGACGATACTTTCGCCGCGGTTCGAGGGGCGGAAAGAGGCGCGCGGTCGAAAGTCGAAAACGATCACGTCGCGTTCGCGGAAGCGTTCGCGGCGCGGGCTGAACAGCTCGCACGCGCGCAGGAAGGTCGAGATTTCAACGTCGTTGTCGTCTTCCTCCTCCTGCACGCCGCCGCCCTTGGCCCTCTCCTTCTTCCGCTTCGCGGCGCGCTTGGCCTTCTCGCGCTCGCGCCTCTCCTTAAACTTCGGCGCCTCGCGTATGGCCTTCTCAAGTTCCTCCGCGACGCGCTTCTGCTCTTTGGCCTCGCGCTCAGGCGTGAGCGGCACGCCGTTCTCGCTGACGAGCTTCGTGACCCAGTACGACCCCGCGACCGGGTAGACCTCGTAGACGTTAACCTTCTCCTTCTTCAGCTCGCCGCGGTCGCTCAGCTCGCGCTGCGTCACCTTCTGCGTGAACGTGTAGTCGCCGACGCGCTCGTCGTTCTCATCCTGATTCTTCGAGAGGTCGCGAAGCAGAGCCGCGATGTCGAGCGTCGAGTCCGACGGCGGCTCGAAGACGGTGTCGGCCAGCCCCGCGTTGTAGCTTGCACTTCGGAGCGTGAGCGTGAGCGCGTCCGCGCCCGCGCGCTCGACTTCGATGCGGTGCGGCTCGACGAGAAGCGGGCTGCCGGCCCGCGCGCGCCAGTCCGCGAATCGCACGCGAAGCGCTCGCGCCTCGTCCGACATCTGCAACACGACCTTGCTCGTCGCGCCGAACCAGTAGCGCAGGCGCGCGCCCGCTCGCGTCGTGAACTCGACCGAGTAAGCCGGCTCGCCGCCGACCTCCTCGCGCGCGACGGTGCGCGCCAGAACCTTCTGCTTCTTGTAGTCTGCGAACCGACCGGCTTCGAGCGTCGCCTGAAGGCGCGCGGCGAACGCCTCGCTGTCCGTGAGCGTGTGCAAGTGGCCGTCGGGTGTGCGCGTCCACGCAGTGCGCGCGTTGGCCGCCGAGTCCGTCTCGCCGTCCGCGAGTATGAAATCGCTTCGGAGCGCGCCCGGCGTCTTCAGTTGCGTGCGCGCCGTCCCCGCGTCCGCGCCCTTCCGCGTCACGGCCCATTCATACGTCGCGTCGCGAACCGATGCGAGACGCTTCTTGCCGCCGACGGCCTTGACGTATTCGCCGACGAGTTTGTCGGGCGTCGGAAGTTTCGTCTGCGCGCGGGCGTCCGCGGGCGAGAGGGCGAGCAGAAAGAGGAGGGCGAAGGCCGTAACCCACGTTCGCGACGCGGCGTAAGGCGCGGGGTCGCGCAAAGGGGGGCTTGAAGTTTTCATTTGCATCATGTTTTTTAAGACGCGGGAGAGCGGCGGGGCCTTTAACTTTCGATTGATTCCGCGATGCGTAGAAGATGAAACCGGGAGGACGAAGGGTTGCCATGAATTCGGCCCGCTTCGTCCTCCCGTTTTTTTACGGCTGCTTATTGAGGATAGTTTCAGTCCGTGCGCTCCGCGTCCGGCTGTGATGGGCCGGACGGTTGAGGCACGTCGGCGTCCATCGCCTTCGCGGACTCTTCTTCGGCCTCAAGCTCGTTTATTTCGTTCTGCTTCTCAAGCGTCTCGCCCTGCGCGTCCTCGCGCGCTTCGCCCTCGGCCCTTGCGTTCGTCTGCTCCATGAACGTTTCCTCCCTTTTTAACTATGACCGCGCGCGTCTTTTTCACGCACGCGAAATTGTATCGAGATAAGCCCCGGCCTTCACCTCGCAGACCGGCTGCCCTTCTTCGCCGCGCCTTTCTTCGATCCGCGCGCAGCGCCCTTCTTGGCTCCACCGGCTGCGCTCTTTCCGGCGCTCTTCGACGCCCCTTTCTTCGCGCCCTTCTTTGTGGCGGCGCGTTTCTTCGACCCGCCCGCGCTCTTTCGCGCGCCCTTCTTCGCAGCTTTCTTCGTAGACTTCTTCTCGGATTTCTTCGCGGCCTTCTTCGCGCCGCCCTTCGCGCTCTTCGCAGCGCCCTTGCGCGCCGCGCCGCGCGCGCCCTGCTTGGCGCGACGACGTTCGACCTTCTCGTGCGCGCGCTGCTCTACTTCGCGTATGCGCTCGGCGACGTTCTGCGGCGCGTTCGGCTCCGCCGCGCCGCGCAAGCCCTCTCCGCCCTGCTCCAAGTCCAAGCGCGACTGCTCCTCCTGCTGAGCAATCGCGCCGTCGTTATGCCCCGCGTCGTAATCGTTGAACTGGCCGCCGCGAACCTTGTAGCGGTCTATGTTTTCACTACGGTCTTTTGGCATCTCTCCTCCCCTTCATCATGCCGGCTACCGCGCTTGACACCGCGCGCCACGGCTTCGTATAGTTTTCTATGCCAAGCCACCTTAGCTCAGTTGGTAGAGCAGTCGATTCGTAATCGACAGGTCTGCGGTTCAAGTCCGCAAGGTGGCTCCACAATTTTTAGTTTGCCGTATAGCTGTCACTCAGTTATACGGCAAAGTTTTTTGCGCTTCAATCCTCGACGCCATTTCTTTTAGCCGAACTGTTGAGTCGTGTGCTTCCGATGATGATTGGCGCACAAGATTCTGCGCTTCGCCGCCTCAACTGGTCTTCAGATATTCGTAGCGCCACTGTCTGTTGCTGTGCGCTTTCTTTAGTGCGCCGCACGCTCACGCGAACGAGTCTCGCGATGCATCAAAGTTGGCAATAATTATATGCTCGACTGCTCGCCGAATCGCGTTAAATTATTTGCAATAACTGACCGTTAATGGTAATTTCCTACCTCGTTGGTTTAACGTTTGCTACAGACCTCGCGTCTTCGGCAACCACCCGTCCGCTTTAGAGCCGCGCGAACCCTTCGAACGGCTCCCTTGACCTAACGCCGTCCCGGCTTCTTTCATCCGCGGCCATTCCGGCTGCGAGACGAAAGCTCCTCGTTACCTTTGTTCATAAGGGATCATCATTAATGCCAGCCCCACGCCCCCCTCGCCGACTTGCATTTCTGTTCTCCACGTCCCTGCTCCTGCTGACCCTCGCGGGCCTACTCTGGAGCGTGATGCCTACGCCGCCGCGCACGAGCGTCGGATCGAAAGCACGACCGGCGAGCGCGTCCGACTCCGCCGCGACCGAAACCCCCGAAGCGCGCAACGCGCGCCTCGGCGAAGCCTACGGCAGACTGCCCCTCTCGTTCGAGGCC
>DASQLL010000291.1:0-2551 GCA_035630035.1 Pyrinomonadaceae bacterium
ATGCAGGCGGGCGACATCGTTCTGATGGACTACGGCGCCGACTTCGACTACTACACCTCCGACATCACGCGCACGTGGCCCGTGTCGGGCGCGTTCACGCCGGAGCAGGAGAAGATGTATCGCTGCATACTCGAAGCGCGCGACCGCGTTATCGCGGCGATGAAGCCGGGCGTCACCATCGTGCAGTTGCAGGACGTGGCCGAGGCCGTCTACACGAAGCACGGCTTTCGTCAACAGTTCCTCGCGCTCAATCGCTACGTCGGCCACCACGTCGGCCTCTCCGTCCACGACGTTCTCTCGGACGCCCCCAAAGACACTCCGTTGCAGCCCGGCGTCGTCTTCAACGTCGAGCCGATCATCGAGTTTCGCGACAGGAAGATTCACATGCGGCTCGAAGACACGATACTCATCACCGCGAGCGGCGCGGAGAATCTGACCGCGGGCGTCCCCGCCGACCTCGAAGCCGTCTACGCGCTCGTCAAACAGAAAGGCATCGGAGTGGAATGATTTCGGATTGCGGAATGCGGATTGCGGATTAAGAAGCAGACGGGGAGACGGGCGGACGGGGAGATGGGGAGACGTTTGACAACGCAGCTTCTTTCTCCCCTTCTCCCCGTCCCCGCTTCTCCCCGTCGCGAAAGTCCGCATTCCGCAATTGGAAGCAGGGGCGCATTGTGAGTTTATTCCAGACGTAAGTTAGAGAGCGTTTCATTCCTCCGTTGGTGCGATACGAACCCCCAGTTTGCGGACTGGGGGTTCGGTCGTTTCAGGGGCGGGAAGTTAAACAAAGTTGGCCGCGAAGGGAGCTATCCTCGATGAGCGCCTTCTCGAAAAGCCTCCTGCTTTTCGTACTGAACTGGCTGGACGCGCAGCTCACAATCGTGTGGGTGCGCGGCGGCGTGGCGACCGAAGGCAACGGCCTGATGGCCTATCTGCTCGACCTCGGAAACGCGCCCTTCCTCTTCACGAAGCTCGCGGTCGGCGCTCTGGTCGCCTTCACGCTCTACCGCTTCTCGCACCTCGCGCTCGCGCGCAAAGGACTGCACTTCACGCTCGGCCTCTATCTCGCGCTCATGCTCGTGCACGCCGCGACGGGCGCGTCCGCGCTCGGCTGGCATCCGCCCGACGCCGTGGTCGCCTTTTTCCACATCCCCGACAAATTGTTTGCGCTCTTCTACTAAAGAATGTCGAGGCGGAAGCCCGACCGTAAGGGAGGGCGTCTTTGTTGCGTAACAAAGACGCCCTCCCTTACGGTCGGGCTTCCGCCCCGAGCTGCGTTGGAACTTTTCCGCCTCACGGCCTGAATCCCTACAGAAGCGCTTTCGTACACGCTCGCCCGCCGCCGGTCGTGCGTCCCGTTGAACCCTTTCGGGCGCGGCTTCGTAGTAAAATTGAGTCCCCGAAAGCGAAAGGCCGACGGGCGGCATCCGCGAGAGGCCGTCAGGCATCTTATTCGCGGACGCCAGTGTCGAGAAAATTTATGAAGTCATCAGAGAGCAAAGCCATGTACAGAATCTCCGCACGCCAAATTCTTTCAATCGCGCTCCTGTCCGCCTTGTTCGCCGCCGTGGGCGTCGCATGCTTCGACCGCTGGGGCAGCCGCCTAAACCAGCCGGCAGCCGCCTTCAACAGCGACGACGACGCGCGCACGGCGGCCATCGCGGGCATCACAGACCCCTCGGTCGCAACCGACGAGCAGAACAACATCGAGGTCTTCCGAACGATGTCGCCCGGCGTCGTCTCCGTAAGCACGACGCGACAGCCGCGCGGCTTCTTCGACGGGGGCGGGCAAGGCTCCGGCTCCGGCTCGGTCATTGACGAGCAGGGGCACATCCTTACGAACTACCACGTCATCGAAAGGGCCGACACCGTTAACGTCAGCTTCGGCGGCGACAAGACGTACCCCGCGCGCGTCATCGGTCGCGACCCGGACACAGACCTCGCAGTGCTTCGGGCCGACGCCCCGCGCGACGTTCTCAAGGTCGTGCCCTTCGGCGACTCGGACAAGCTCACAGTCGGGCAGAAGGTTCTCGCCATAGGCAACCCGTTCGGCCTCGACCGCACGCTCACGACGGGCGTCATCAGCGGCCTACAGCGCCCGATACAGGCGCGCACGGGCCGCATCATCGAGGGCGCAATTCAGACCGACGCTTCGATCAACCCCGGCAACTCCGGCGGCCCTCTGCTCGACTCGCACGGGCGCATGATCGGCATCAACTCGCAGATACTCAGCCCCGCGGGCGGCTCGGTCGGCGTCGGCTTCGCCATCCCCGCCAGCATCGCCAAGCGCATCGTGCCGCAACTCATACGCGACGGTCGCGTCGTCCGCCCCAAGCTCGGCGTCTATCCACGCGCGGTGAGCGACCTGCGCGGCATACGTCTGCCCGTTGCGGAGGGGCTGCTTGTTTTGCAGGTTGACCCGAACGGCTCGGCGGCTGTGGCGGGCATACGCGGACTCTCGGAGAGCGAGAGCGGCGACCTCATCGTCGGCGACATCATCACGGCGATTGACGGCGAGAAGGTCGCGGATCAGAACGACCTCTACAAGATT
>DASQLL010000292.1:0-7961 GCA_035630035.1 Pyrinomonadaceae bacterium
GCAGTAAGCCTTTGATAAGATGCCACTGGCTGTCAGTCAGGTCGGAGGGGTAGCGTTGGTTCGACACAACCCAAAGCTTACCCGCCCGGCAGGGCTGGCAGTCACCTATTTTTCAAACAGGCTCTAAATGGTAAATGGTGAATGGTGAATAGAAACCGCTTTCTCCATTTACCATTCACCATTTACCATTTACCAGTTATGCGCTACGGCTTAATCGCAGGCAACGGCAAGTTCCCCTTCCTCGTCGTCGAGGGCGCGCGGCGCGCGGGCGCGCAGATCGCGGTCGCGGCGATAAGGGAGGAGACCGATCCTGCGATTGAGAAGATCGCGGACAAACTGACATGGGTCGGCATCGGGCAGCTTGGGCGCATGATTCGCTTCTTCAAGCGCGAGGGCGTGGAGAAAGCGATCATGGCGGGGCAGGTCAAGCACGTGCAGATTTTCAGCGGCGCGCTCCCCGATGTTCGCATGCTGAGGATGCTCATCTCCTTGCCGCGCCGAAACACAGACGCGCTCATCGGCGGCGTCGCCGCGGAGCTTGCGCGCGAAGGCATCGAACTGATTGACTCGACATACTTCCTGCAAGACCACTTGGCCGCCGAGGGTGTGCTTTCGCGTCGCTCGCCCGACGAGCGCGAGCGCGGCGACATAGAGTATGGCCTTGAGGTCGCGCGCGAGATTGCCCGCCTCGACCTCGGACAGACAATCGTCGTGCGCTCGCGCGCATGCGTCGCAATCGAAGCGATGGAGGGAACGGACGCGACCGTAAGGCGCGCGGGACAACTAGCGAAGGGCCGCTTAACGGTCGTCAAGGTCGCTAAGCCCGATCAGGACATGCGCTTCGACGTGCCCGTCGTAGGCGTCCCCACCATCGAGACGATGATGGAGGCGGGCGCAACCTGCCTCTGCGTCACCGCCAGAAAAACTCTCATCTTCGACCGCGAAGAGATGCTCCGTCTCGCCGAACGCAGGCGCATCAGTGTCGTCGCCGCCCCGCCCGTATGAACTCAGAAACGCGACCGTCAGGGAGCGTGTGGAAGAAACTCAGAACGCTGAACGCGGAACGATGAACTGAGAGGCAAAGACGTTTGTCTTTCAGTTCATCGTTCCGCGTTCAGCCTTCCGCGTTTAGTTCACGCTCCCTGACGGTCGCGTTTCTGACGGAAGCGTTTAGTCGCTTACGCCGGTCTGCGCTTGCTGCGTGACGGCCTTCGGGTCGTAGGGCGTCTTGAGGTAGTCCTGCGCGGCGCGCTGCGAGTTGTCGAAGTCTATGCCGGAATCTACGGCCCGCTTGTACTCGTTGACGGCGCGCGCGCGGTCGCCCATCGCGTCGTATGAGTTGCCGCGCTTGATGTGCGCCCACGCCTCGATCCAAGTGGGTCGAAGGTTGCCGTGCAGCGCGGCGTCGAAGTTGTCTAAAGCCTGCTGGTAGTTGCGCTGCTCCAAAAAGATGAGGCCGAGGTTGTAGTAGACCCAAGAGTTCGACTTGTCGAGCTTCAGAGCTTCTTCGAGCTGTCGCTGCGCTTCGAGATACTGTCCCTCGCGGAAAAGCTCAAGGCCGCGTCGCGCGACGATTGAGACGCGCAGCTCTTCCGACGTTCGCAGCACCTTGTTGTTCGGGTCAATGATTACTTCGAGCGGCTTGCCCGTTGACTCGAAGTCGAAGTCCTCGCTCTTGTCGCCGACGTAGATGGTCGTCGAGTTGTCGTCGCCCTCGGCGCGCAGTTGCAGCTCGACGGGCAGGCGCAGGTTCTCCATGTTCTGTCGGAGCGTTCCGCGCGCGCGGAACTTCCCGGACTTCGTGCGTATGATCTGGTAGTCGGCTGAGAACTCCGGAACGCCCGTGCCTTCGACCCAGCGCGCGAAGAAGTAACGCATGTTCTCGCCATTGACGGCGGTCGTTAATTTTTCAAAGTCGTCAATCGAGGCGTTGCGCCCGCGAAACTCTCCGAAGTAACGCCTGAGGAGCGTGTCGAACTTCTGCGGCCCTAAGCTTTCGCGCAGCATTCGGAAGACCATCGCGCCCTTGTAGAAAATGACGGCCTGATACGCAGCCGACTGGTCATCCAAAGTCGAAGGCGCGCGCGCGACCGAGGCCGACTGCTCGAACATGAGCGCGCGCTCAAGCATGTCGCGCTGCGCCAGATCGAGCGACGCGCCCGTAAGCTTCGTCTCGCGGAAGGCGAACGAGCTCCACTCGGCAAGCCCCTGCGAGAGCATCGCATCGTCGAAGGATTTCAGACCCACGGTCAAGCCCCACCACTGGAACGCAAGCTCACGCAGCAGACGCTCTTCGACCGAAGCCTGACGGCCCGGCGTGAAGAAGCGCGGGCTGAGGAACTGTATGCCGTGCGCGGCGTATGCGTCGAGGCTCGCGTCGTCAATCTGTACGATTGAAAGGTGCGTGCCGAAAGCGGGCTGGCCGTACTTCTGCGTGTAGAACTGCAAAGCCTCGCCCGTAAGCTGCGCGTAAGGCTCTATGAAGCCCTCGCTGCCCGGCTGGACGTAGAAGGAAAGCTCGTAGCCGCCCATGCGTAGCGTGCGCGCGACGAAGTTGCCGACGGCGAAGTTGCCTACGAGCGTCGGCTGGCGCGAGACGAAGCGGTAGCTCCGAAGGTTCGTCGAAGTCTGTCCCGCGGTGCGCGCAGGCGCGGCGGCGCTCGCACCGGCAACGGGCGGGAGAAACTGCGCGCCCGTAAGCTCCGTGACAGGCTCGTCGCTCGCGCCCGCGACCGTAAGGCCCGCGGGCACGCTGATGGTGATGTCCGAAGTCGCGCGGTCTGCGGCGTACTCGTGGAAGGGGAACCAGCGCGCCGCGTACATCAGATAGGAAAGCTCCGGGCCGACGTATGCCAGCCGCTTCGTAAGGAGCGGCCCGCCTTCGGGCGTGACGAGCGCGCCGCCCCAGCGGAAGCGAAGCGTCTGCGGCTGACCGGCGGCGACGACCTCTCCCAAATCAACGCGCACGTGCGGCCCGATGGTTTCGAGTCCCGCCTGATCCTGCACGAAGTTCGTAAGTGGCTTGCCGTTGCGCTCGACCGACTCGACCTTGAGCGAGCCGTTCAGCTCGAAGACGACCGAGCGCGTGTTGTCGAGCGGCGTGAAGGTCACGTCGGCGCTCGCGGTCAGAAGTCGCTGCGAAGGGTTAAGCTCGGCGATGATTCGGTAGTTCGTCACGTCGAAGCGCGCTCGCTCGCCGGGCTTGAGCGGCGTCTCGGCGATGGTCACTACGGGCGCGGGTGTCGGTGTGGGCGTCGGTGTGGGCTTGGCCTGCGCGGGAGGGGTCGCCCTGCGCCTGCCGCGACCGCGATCCTGCGCGACGCTCGCGCCCACGCCGATAACGATTAGCGACACCAGAAGCAAAAAGGTGTTGTTAAGGATTCTTTTCATCGTTAGGTTTCCTGATAAAACGATACGCCGTTTAGGTCTAATCTGACAACCTCTTTCGAGCGATGCGGCGCGCGCGCGGCGGCGTAAGGGCGGTCACACGCGGCGGCACGAATACGAGGAGACGGGCCGCTCCGGGCGGCGCGCTTCTTCTTCTACGGCAAGCGTTTGGATGTAGCCTCCGGCGTTGCCGTTGTACGCGGCTTCGCCCGAAAAAAAGTCGTCCGCTTGACAGGGCGCGCGGCGCGCGTTCATGCTCGCGCGAGGCAACTCGATCAAACATTTTGAGAGGCAAGCTCGGCGTTCGTTTGTACCCGACTCTTGAAAGGCGGGGCTAGCGCACGCGCGAACCGTTCGACGATGGACAAATACCGCGACCCGGCCATACGCATCACGCTTCTGCCGCGCGACACCAACCCGCAGGGCACAATCTTCGGCGGCATCATCCTAAGCTACATTGACATCGCGGGCGCGGTCGAAGCGCACCGTCGCACGGGCCTTGAACGCTTCGTCACGGTTGCCATGCGCGAAGTCGTCTTTCACCATCCCGTCTTCGTCGGCGACCTCGTGAGCTTCTACGCCGAGACAAAGGGCATCGGCACGACCTCGATCACCATACACGTCCTCGTCGAAGCCGAGCGCTACGGCGGAACGTCCGAGCGCATCAAAGTCACCGAAGCCGAAGTCATCTACGTCGCCGTTGACGCCAACCGCCGCAAGATGAAGATACCGGAGATCGTTAAGAAGAGCCTCAGTGATTCGAGCGGGGAGCGAACATTTCCTTGCGAGCCGTGTTAGGAAACGTCAACGTGCCTTGTTAACATTATGAGTATGAGCGCCGAGGTTATAAACGAGAAACTCACACGCTCGGAAGACGTGCGACGAGGGCGATGGTTAGAGTATCTGACCGTCGGATGGAATTCCCTTGAGGGTGTTATCGCTATCGGCGCGGGCTTCGTAGCTGGCAGCGTCGCCCTCGTCGGCTTCGGCCTCGACTCCGTGATCGAAGTAACGTCAGGCGCGGCCCTGCTCTGGCGGCTGCACTTGGACGCCCCCGAAAGGCGCGAGCGCGCCGAACAAGTCTCGCTCAAAATCGTCGGCGTCAGTTTCCTCGCGCTCGCGGCGTATGTCGCCTTCGACGCCGTGAAGTCTCTGATAACGCGCGAGCCGCCCGAAGCGAGTTACGTCGGCATCGCCCTCGCCGCGCTGTCGCTCGTCGTGATGCCGCTGCTCGCGCGGGCGAAGCGAAAGGTTGCGGCGAAGATAAACAGCCGCGCCCTCGAAGCAGACTCGCGACAGACGGACATTTGCGCGTACCTCTCCGCCATTCTTCTCGGCGGTCTGATACTGAACGCGCTTTTCGGGTGGTGGTGGGCTGACCCCGTTGCCGCGCTGGTGATGACCCCGATTATTGCTAAAGAGGGCGTCGAGGCGTTGCGTGGCGAAACGTGTAGTGATTGCCATTAGCGCACTAACGGCATAGAATCTCCTTACAATTTCAGGCGATGGAGTTCGCCCTATAACCATCCTGCTTTTCAGGATTGATGACTCCTAATCACAGCCGCGCCGGAAGTGCGCGAAGTGGTTAGGAGTTTTCACGTTGAGGGGGAAAAGTGGACACACTAACAAAGTATCTGGCGGTCGCGGTTGGCGGCGCAATCGGCGCTGTGCTGCGGTATTATTTGGGCGGCACTGTGCTGGCGAGGACGGCAGCGCCCTTCCCAACTGCAACGTTCGTTATTAACGTCACCGGCTCATTCATCCTCGGCTTTTTTCTCACACTGGCGACGGAGCGTATTAACATCAGTCCGCATCTTCGGCTCGCTGTCGCGGTCGGCTTTGTTGGCGCGTACACGACCTTTTCAACTTTCGAGTATGAGACGGCGCGGCTCACCGAAGAAGGCGGCTTTACGCTGGCGATGCTGAATGTTCTTTTAAGTGTCATCGTCGGCTTCGTCGCTGTGTTCGGCGGCATCTACGCGGCACGCATGATTGAGCATGTACCTGTGACGAGTCATGTACTTTACGACGAGTTCGAGCGGCAGGCAGATTTGAGCGACCCGCATCAGAGTGTCGGCGCGGAGCGTGACATACGCGATGCGTCAATCCAACCTCGAAAGTCATAATGGCTCTCATCGAATGTTGGGAGAACTTAGGATGAAGACAATAGGCATCATTGGCGGCATCGGGCCGGAATCTACGATTGAGTATTACCGCTCGATTATCGCCTCGTATCGTGAGCAGAAAAAGGACGGCAGCTATCCTTCAATCATCATCAACAGTATTGACTTGAAGAAGATGCTTGATTTGATTGGGGCAAATGAATTAGCCGAAGTGACCGAGTATCTGGTTGGCGAAGTGCAGAAGCTCGCACTTGCCGGGGCAGATATGGGGTTGCTGGCCGCCAACACACCGCACGTTGTTTTTGAAGAAATTCGTAGCCGGTCGCCCATCCCGCTCATTAGCATTGTGGAAGCGACTTGTGAGACGGCGAAAGAATTGGGGTTGAAAAGACTAGGATTATTCGGCACAAATTTCACGATGCGAGGGCGCTTTTTCCCGGAGGTATTCACTAAAGAAGGAATGACGCTTGTTGTACCCGACGAAGACGAGCAAGCCTATATTCACTACAAGTACATGAGCGAGCTTGTCCAGGGCATCTTCCTGTCCGAAACTCGTGAGCGGTTGCTGGCGATAGTAGAGCGGTTGAAAGAGCAAGAGGGTATTGAGGGGTTGATTCTCGGCGGGACGGAACTGCCTTTGATTCTGCGAGACAGCGCGGCCACAGGCATCCCGTTTTTAGATACGACACAGATTCATGTGAAAGTTGTTGTCACACAACTACTGTCGGATGCAAATGCCTAAGCCTCTCATTTTCTTCGAGCGCGGGCGGCATCCCGGCGCAAGTTACAGCATTGGAAGTTTGGTATGACTCAGCACCCTTCTGAGGTATGCAAGAGGTATGCAAACGGTTTACGCTAGTCGAATCGCGCAGGCAGAATTTTGTTTACTGTGATAGTTGAATGCAGGAGGGGAGTGCTGCTAAACCGTTGAGTCGTCGAAGCCGAGCGCTACGGCGGAACGTCCGAGCGTATCAAAGTCACAGAGGCCGAAGTCATCTACGTCGCCGTTGACGCCAACCGCCGCAAGATGAAGATACCGGAGATCATTAAGAAGAGTCTGGATGATTCGAGCGGCGCGTGACTACTCATTATTCTTTAAGTCACTTCTGGAATCTATACAAATGAAACTTTCTCTTTTTTCTCTCATGTTATTGCTGCTGCCGCTAGCCGGATTCGCTTCGGGGCAGACCGGCGCGGTCAAGCTCGAAGGGCAAGTAGTCTGCTGCGCGGACTGCTGGGCCGAGGCCGACCGCACGAAGGTCGTGTACGGCACGGCGGAAGATTTGTTGAAGGCGAAGTCGTGCGTCGAAGGCGGCGACCCCACGTTGATAGCCGTGCGCGAGGGCGACAAGTTCACGCTGTATCAACTGGGGCAGGGCAAGTTTCGTCTTCCCGGAAAGAACTGGCTTGAGTTTGTCGGCAAGAGCGTCGCGGTGACGGGCACTCTGCAAAAGAAGAAGGGCGCGAGCGTGATCCGCGTTGATGAGCTGCGAGTGATCGCTGCAAGTCAGGCCGAGCGCGATGCTGCAAACGTCGTCGGGAGCGAGGTCGAGCTTGTGCTCAAAGACCCGTTCGGCACGGAGCAGCGTTTGAGCGCGCTCAAAGGGCGCATCGTCGTCTTGAACTTCTGGGCGACGTACTGCGTGCCGTGCCGCAAAGAGATGCCCGACCTTGCGGCGATTCAGAACGAGTACGCCGCGCTCGGCGTGCAGGTCGTCGGCGCATCGGCGGACGAGCCGCAAGACCGCGCGAAGGTTTTGCAGTTCGTTAAAGAGACGAGAATCAACTTCCCCATCTGGATGGGGGCGACAACAGCCGACATGCTGCGCTTCGGTCTGGGCGCGGCTTTGCCGGGAACGGTCATCGTCGGCAGAGACGGCAAGATTGCTAAAGTAATTTCCGGCGTCGTCAACGTGGCCGAGCTGAAAAAGCAGATTGACGCGATGCTCGCTAGCGCCGAAAAATCTGCGGCGAAGGAGAGGAAGAAGGAGCGCGAGCAGGCGGCCTCCGCGAAACAGAAAGAGAGCGAGGCGTCGTCAGTTCCGTCTTGACCGCTTTGACCCGGAGAGGGCCGCGCCGTGAGCGGGGTAGAAGGACAAGACGCAGATAAGTGGACGTACGGCGTGCGCGTCATCTCTAAACAGATAGACCGCGCGAGGTGGCGCAACACGCTGACGTACAGGTTTCACCCGCGCTTTACGGCGGGCGTCGAGTACAACCCTCTGGCGGACAAGATAAGCCCGCTCGCGAACTTCGTCGCTTTAACCGAGACGCACAAGCGCCCCGCGCTCATCCTCGGCACAAGCTCAGACCGAATAGGCACGCCCTCCGGTCAATCGTTCTACGCAACACTCAGCAAGAACCTGAAGCACGCGACGGATTTGCCGATTGCGCCTTACGCCGGCGTCGCCTACGGGACGTTTGAAGAACGGGCGCGCATCATCGGAGGCT
>DASQLL010000293.1:0-11390 GCA_035630035.1 Pyrinomonadaceae bacterium
GGCGGCGGCGAAGCTTGTCGAGCCGGCGTTGCGGCAGAGGAGGTTGCCGAGGTTCGCGGAGAAGTTGCCCGTGCGCTCGGCGGCGGTCGGTACGGTCGAGCCGGTGTTCGTGATGGCGCGGTTGATGCGGCGCACCTCCTCGGAGAAGAAGAAGAACGTCTTGTCGCGACCGCTCCAGTACCACTTGTCCGTGCCCTCGCCGAAGCGCGGCAACATCACGGGGCCGCTTAAGGTGCCGCCGAAGTTGTGGTAGCGCAGCTTCGGCACGGGCGCGCGGGGCGAGCCGTCGGGGTTGCTCCCCAGCCGGTTGTTGGCGAACGAGTTGGCGTTGAACCTGTTGTTGCGGACGAAGTCGTAGATGGTGCCGTGAAACTCGTTGCCGCCGCCGCGCGTGACGACCGTCACGGTGCCGCCGCCCGAGCGCCCGACCTCCGCCGTGTAGATCGAGGTCAGCACCTTGAACTCCTTGATCGAGTCAATGGTCGGCGTCGAGAGCAGGGTGATGTTCGAGCCTACGTCCGTGTTAGACACGCCGTCAACGAAGACGTTCACGGCGTTGCGGCGCATGCCGTTGATTGACACGTCGAAACGGTTAGTCAGGCCGAGGGCCGTCTCGTCATCCAAGCTCGAGCTGATGCCCGGCACAAGCTCGAGCAGCTTCGTGAAGTCGCGGTTGACGAGCGGTATCTCCGTGACCTGCTTGGCGGAGATGAGCGTCTGCCCCGTGGGGCTGTCCTGCACGACGTTGGCCTCGCTCGTCACCGTGACGACCTCGCTGACGTCGCCCGCCTCCAGCACCGCGTTCAGCGAGCGGCGATCCTTCGCGTTCAGCGTGACGCTCGTCTCGATGTAGCGCTTGAAGCCCTGCTGCTCGACCGTGACGGTGTAGGTGCCGGGGTTGAGCTGCGTGACGACGTAGTTGCCGTCATCATTCGACTGCACGCGCCGCTCCAAGCCCGTCACGTCGTCCTTGACGGTGACGGTCGCGCCCGAAACCGCCGCGCCGGCAGAGTCAGTCACCTGCCCGCTGATCTGCGCCGCGGTCTCGGCCACCTGCGCGCGCGCGGCGGCGTAAAAGGTTAAACAGAGGGCGAGTGACAGGAGCGTCCGTAATGCAGTCTTCGTGTAATAAGTCATTGCTGCGTCCTTTTTCTTTCGAGTGGCTTCGAGCTTGTTCCCCGAATTGGCACGCGTGATTCGACGCCCGAATCTTACGGCAAGCTCTTCGGGGACTTCGGAAACGATTGCAAATTACTTTTGACCGCTGGCGCGACGACTGACCAGATGGGAAGTTGCTTCGTCCTCACAGTCGCCCCGGAAGGGGCGCTGTACGGCTACGATTGCGCGCAAGTTATACAACGATGCCGCCGATACGGCAAGAGCTACTTCTTTCCGCCGGCCCCCGCGCCGCGCAACGCGACGCCGGGCCGCTCCGTATTCATCTTCCCATCATCCAGCACGGGCACACCGTTCACGATCACGTAGCTGAATCCGACGGCGTACTGGTGCGGCTGCGCGAAGGTCGAGGGGTCTGCCACGGTCGCTTCGTCGAATAGAACCAAGTCCGCGGCCATCCCCTCACGTATGAGGCCGCGGTCGCGAAGGCCGAAGGTCTGAGCGGGCAAGGAAGTCATTTTTCGGACGGCGTCTTCGAGCGCGACGATACGCAGTTCGCGGACGTAGAGGCCAAGCACGCGCGCGTTGTTGCCGTAGCCGCGCGGGTGCGGCACGCCCTCTCCAAACTTCCGCACGCCGCTGTCCGAGGCGATCATCGTGAAAGGCTCCTGCATGATGCGGCGCACGTCCTCCTCGCCCATGCTGTGGTAGACCATCCCCGCGCCGCCCGCCTCGTACATCTCGACGATCTGCGCGATCTGGCTCTCGATGTCCTTCTTGCCGCGCGCGATTTTAGTTATCTCGGCGATGGACTTGCCGTTAAGCTCCGGCTTTGCCCGGTAGCTTGCAACCATCGCGTAAGAAAAATCTTTGTGGCCGCTCCGCTTTAGCGAGTCCTTCATCTCGCGCACGACGCGCTTGCGCTGAACGGGGTCTGCGAGCCGCTTCTTCCCTTCCTCGCGCCCGCCTTCCAAGAGCCACGACGGCAGACGCGAGTCGAGCGACGTTGAGCTGGCCGTGTAGGCGTACTGGTCAACCGTCACGGAGAGTCCGCGCGCGCGCGCCTCGCGCACGAGTCCGAGCGTCGTCGCGCTCTTGCCCCAGAGGCGTTTGCTGCTGATCTTGAAGTGCGAGATTTCGACGGGCAGTCCCGCCTTCTCGCCGATCTCGATGCTCTCGCGTATGGCTTCCTCGACGCGCTCGCCTTCGCTCCGCATGTGCGTCGCGTAGACGCCGCCGTAGCGCGCCGCGACGCGTGCCAACTCCGCTATCTCGTCCGTCTTCGCGTAGGTGCCGGGCACGTAGATGAGTCCGGTCGAGAGTCCGACCGCGCCGTCGCGCATCGCCTGCTCGACGAGGAGTTTCATCTTCTCAAGCTCTTCCGAAGTGGGCGCGCGATTGGCATCGCCGAAGACCTCGCGGCGCACGGAGTTGTGGCCGACGAGCGTCGCGAGGTTGACGGCGATGGGCGTCTCTTTCGTGCGTTCGAGGAACTTGCCGACGTTGACAGCCGAGCCGCCGCAGTTGCCCGTGACGAGCGTAGTCACGCCCATGCGTACGAAGTTCTCCGCGTCGGGCTGTTCGTAGATGCTCTCGGCGTGCGTGTGAACGTCTATGAAGCCGGGCGCGAGAATCTGTCCGCGCGCGTCAATCGTGCGGCGCCCCTCCGAAGCGCCGACGCGACCGACGCGCGAGATGCGCCCGTCTTTGATGCCCACGTCGGCGCGGAACCAAGGGTTGCCCGCTCCGTCCACGACGCGCGCGTTCGTGATGACGAGGTCGAACGACGCCTCCGCGAGCGCGGCCCTCCCCGCATGCGAACGGCCCGCGAGACAGAGCGCGCAGGCCAGCACGACGAGCGCGAGAATCCTGAAGTTTGAAGTGTAGAGTCTCACCTTATCGAACAAGTTTTAGGCCCATGCTCTCATAGACTGCGGCGGGTGACGCGACGAGTCAGTACCCGGAGCGGTAGCGACGGGGTAGGTCTTGACTGACGCTCGACTTGAAAGCCGAGCGCGACTGCACCCCGTCGCTACCGCTCCGGGTACTGAACTCGCGTACTTGCATTCAAACGTCAGCCCTAGAAGTTGAACTTCGCCGCGAGCTGCACCTTGCGCGAGCCGCTGACCGTGTTGCCTGTGACCAACCCGAAGTTGCTACTTGAGATGACGAGGTTGGCGTCCGATGGGACGGCGAACGAAACCGTGTTCGTCGCGTTCTGCGCCTCCAATCTCAGCTCCAGATTCGTGCTCTCGGTGAACTGGATGCGCTTCGCGAGCGTCACGTCGAGTTGGAACAACTTCGGCCCCGTGAAGAAGTTTCTGCCGACGTTGCTGAACTCGCCCGCCGCCGGTGCGAAGAACTGAGCCTGCTGCTCGGGCGTGAAGAAGATGTTCCGCCCATTGGAAGAGAGGCTGATATTGCCCATGTCGGACGTGCAATTGTTGCAACTCGCCGGCGTCTGCAAGACATTCGAGAGCGTGTTGATGCCGGAATAGATCGTGAATGGTCGTCCCGAATACCAGCGGACGATGCCCGCCAGCTCAAAGCCACTGACGAGGTGATTCACCAGCCCGTTCGCGTCGCTCAGGAAACGCTTGCCCCTGCCGAACGGCAGTTCCGACGTGAAGTAGCCCTGAAGAGCGTGGCGGCGGTCGAAGTCGGAGCGCGCGTAGTTAAGCTCGCGGTTGTTGATGTCGAAGGGCGTGTTGGCCGCCGACTGCGCGGTGCCTCGGTTGGCGACGGCGAACGTCGGGTCGAACGAGCGCGTGTCTTCCGACTTGGCGAGCGTGTAAGCGATCTGGAAGCCGAAGCCCTGATTCATGCGGCGGCTGAATTGAATCTCCAGCCCGTTGTAGCGCGAGCGGTCGTTGTTTTCGAGCACGTTGACCCCGCCCGAAAACTGCGGGTATGCCTGAAAGAAGAACGGGCTGAAGCCGTTCGCCTGAAAGACGGGGATGGTGGACTGTCCGCTTCTGGTGCCTGCCATGATGAACGCCGCTGCGTTGGCGACGCCGCCCGCGTCCACGATGTTCGTGACGACGGCACCGCTGGCGACGCGGACGTTGCCGGACGACTGGCGCAGCAGTAACTGCGAGCCCGTCTCACCGGCGTTGAGCCGTGTGTCTCCTGCGAGAAGACGGTTGAGCAGGAAGTTCGGGTCGACGCTGACGGCGGCGCGAGTCGCCGGGTCTTGCAGTTGACGGAAGGCGGCGAGGAAGCCGTTGATGGTGATATCCGCTTGGTTGGCGTCGTATCCGCCGAAGAGTTTGCGCCCCTGCCGCCCAATGTAGTTGACTTCGAGAACGGAATTCCAGCCCAACTCGCGCTGGAGGCTCGCGCCATACTGGTGCGTGCGCGGGTAGGTCAGGTCGGGGTCAACGACCGTCAACGTGTTGAGCGAGAACGCGGGCGGCTGGCGGAAGGCGAGCGGCGTGATGTCGTTGGGATTCAAGTTCGGCAGCCCGTTGCGGAGCAAGGCGTTGGCCGCGCCGCCGGGGAAGTTGGCCGCCGTCAGCGTGATGGGGCGCGTCAGCCCCGGCGCGCTCTGGAAGATGAACGAAGAGAAGACGAACGTGTTCGTGCGGTCGTAGGCGAGACGGTAATTGCCTCGAATCGAAGTCTTGCCCGACTTGAACGGGTCCCACGCGAAGCCGACCGTCGGCGCGAATTGCGCCAGAGAATCTTCGTAGAGTTTGCCTTCGGTGAAACGAATCTGATTCGTCGGCGTCTCGCCGGCGCGGACAGGCGTCTCGGGGCGAAGGATGAGATTGTTCGCGCGCGGGCTGAGACGCATCTCCCAGCGCAGGCCGTAGTCAACGGTCAGATTCGGGCGCACCTTCCAAGTGTCCTGACCGTAGAAATCGTACTCGTTATACTTCGCCTCGTAGTCGAAGCGCAGACCCTCCTCGAACGTGGTGTCGTTAGCCGCGACGAAGCCCTGCTCGATGCGACCGATGCGACCGAGAAAGTCGTTGACGAAGCTTTCGAGGTTGGCTCGGTCGGTGCCGACGTTAATCCCGGTCGTGCCCGCGCCGCGCGTCCCGAACGAAGTGGGCACGGCATTATTACCCGTGCCCAAACGGACGACCTCGCGCGTGTTGAAGCCCGCGACGGAGCTGCGGTCGTCGAGGTGCTTTTGGAAACGCAGGTTGGTGCCGAACTTCAAGGTATGCGAGGCGAGTTGCCACGAGAGATTGTCCACGATCTGTATGGTCGTGAGCGTCCGCAGGTTGTTGATAGACGGCGAAGCGTTGAGCGGGTCGGTCGGGATGTTGAGAATGACGGAAGAGTTCTCGTCGGCATTCGGGTCGGGGTTGTTGAAGCTGAAGGTGAAGCGGTTGAACCCGACGACGAATTCGTTGACCATCGTCGGCGAGAGCGTCGCGCGGTAGTTGGCGGCGAGGTTGCGCGGCGTGCGGAACGTGTCCACGAAATTCGCTCCGTCCGGGAACCTCTGCAAGCCGCCGTTGGCGTTGTCGCCGAGCGTGTTCTGCGCGCCCTGCGAATAGCGGACGTACACCGCGTTCTGCTCGTTGAAGTTGTGGTCAACCTTCATCGTGAAGTCGTACTGCCGCTCGGTCTGCGGCGCGTTGAAGGCGAAGCCGGCGGTGTTCAGTCCGTCGCCGATGATGAAGTTGTTCGGCAAAGGCGTCAGGCCGATCAGCGCCGTCGTCGTCGGATCGGGCGTGAGCGGGATGTTCGGGTTGCCGACGAGGCTGAAGGTGCGGAAGCAGTTCGTGGTGATGGTGGCGCTACAGGCAGGCGCGACGGGGTTGCCGCTGCCGTCAACTGCTGGCGTCGCGCTGGTGATGTTCGAGTTCGCGCGCCCGACCATAAAGCGGAATTGTCCGTTGCGCGCGGCCTGCGTGTAGACCGTGCGGTTGACAAAGAAGCTCTGGCTCGTGCGGAGCAACTGCGTGTTGACGAAGAAGAACGTCTTGTCCTTTTTGATGGGGCCGCCGATGGAGCCGCCGAAGATGTGTTGCACGAAATTCGGCTTGCCCACCGCGGCGAACGTGCCGTCGAGTTGGCGCGTCACGTTGACCGTGTTCGTGTACTCGTTGGCGTGGAAGCGCGGCGTCTGATAGAACTCGAAGATGTTGCCGTGAAACTCATTCGTCCCCGACTTGGTGACGAGCGTGACCTGCGCGCCGGACGAGCGTCCGAGCTCGGCGGTGAAGTTGCCCGTCACGACCTGGAACTGCGTGATCGAATCGGGATTGGGCCGAAGCGGCGTGAAGTTCGAGCCGCCCGCGCTGCCGTCGTTGATGTCTATGCCGTCGAGTGTGAAGTTAAAGGCGCGGTCGCGCGCGCCGTGGACGTGAACGCCGCCGCCCGTGTTGGCGTCAGGCGCCACGCCCGGCTGGAAGAGGATGAAGGTCAGGGGATTGCGCCCGCGGTTGCCGACGATGGGGAGGGCTTCGAGCGGCTTCTCCTCGACCGTATTGCCGAAGTTGCCGGAGCTACTCGTCTGCACCAGTTCGGCGGACGACTGCACCGTGACGACATCGGCAACCGTGCCGACTTCGAGCGTCACGTCAACGGTCGCCGGCTGGTTGACGTTGACCGTGTTGGCGGTGGAGACGAACTTTTTGAACCCGGCTTTCTCGACCGCGACCGAGTAAATCCCGACCTGCACAGAGTCGAAGGTGTAAGTCCCGCTGGAGGAGGTCTCGGTCGTGAAGGCAACATTGGTTGCCTCGTGGGTGAGCGTCACGGTCGCGCCGGCGACGACCGCGCCGTTCTGGTCGAGCACGACGCCCGTCACGCGCGAGGCGGTGCCTTGAGCGCTGGCTCCGACGGCAAAGGCCAACATCAAAAACGCGCAGAGGGTCAAGGCAGACAGGCTACGTCTTTTCATTGGGAGACTCCAGTTCTTTTAGTGTTCAGAAAACGTGGGAAACCATCATGGCGGCGCGTCGCGAATGCGACACAAACCACGGAGAGTTTCCGAAAGCACCGGCACGGAGATTCGGAAACGACTCTTCAAACACGCTCGCACTGCATTCGCAAGAGCGCGCGGCACCCTGCTTCAGGGTGCTGTAATTCGGCGCGACAACTTGAAACCTTATGAAAGCGAAAGGACGGACACGCCTTTAGCTGCGAACTTTGCCGTGTATTCTATTAACGAATGGTCAATAATGAAAGCTAAAAGATTTTATCACTGAAATAAGCAGAATTTGTCGGACAAATTCTGCTTCGTGAGCGCCCGCGCGCGCATGCGCGGCGCGCAAGATGCACGCGCCACGCCTTTTTGAACTATGCGTGGGAATATGTTTTCATTGCCGCCTTCAGACCGGAAGCCGTTCCTGAATTCATGAAGAGTCCACAAAGCTACGCCCGGATGGTCTTCGATTTTCCCGACTCGCGAGGCAAGCCGCGGCCACTCTGCTTCGCGCGCCCGGTTGAGATTATCGAGGCGCGATCTATCGAAGAAGTCGGGCCTGCGCTTCGTGCGGTTCAGAAAGCCGTGGACTCCGGGTTTTACGCCGCGGGCTTCGTCGGCTACGAGGCCGCGCCCGCGTTCGACCGCGCCCTCGTCGTGCGCGAAGGCTCGAAAGCTCCCCTGCTTTGGTTCGGCATCTTCCGCGAGACTTCGCCGCCGGACGAGTCCGAGCCGAAGGGCGAGTATGCCGTCACGGACTGGACTCCGACGGTTGAGCGTAGCGCCTACGAGCGCAACGTCGCCGCCGCGCGTGAGTCAATCGCGCGCGGCGACACGTATCAAATCAACTACACCTTCAAGTTGCGCGCGCGCTTCGGCGGCGACGCCTACGCCTTCTATCGCCGACTCGCCGAAAGACAGGGCGCGGCTTTCTGTGCATACGTTGACACGGGGCGCTTCAAAATACTCTCCGCCTCGCCGGAGCTTTTTTTCCGCACGCGCGGTCGCGAGATAATCACGAGGCCGATGAAAGGAACTATCCGGCGCGGCCTCTGGCTCGAAGAGGACGAGACGTTGGCGGCGTGGCTCGCCGCCTCGGAGAAGAATCGCGCGGAGAACATTATGATCACCGACCTTCTGCGAAACGATCTGGGGCGAATCGCAGAGACCGGCTCGGTCAGCGTCACGCAGCTCTGCCACGTCGAGCGATATCCCACCGTCTTTCAGATGACCTCGACCGTCGAGGCGCGCATGCGCGAGGGCGTGTCGCTCGAAGACGTTTTCGCCGCGCTCTTCCCTTGCGGCTCTGTGACGGGCGCACCGAAGATAAGCACGACGCGCATCATCGCCGCGCTCGAAGACTCTCCGAGAAACGTCTACTGCGGGAGCGTCGGTTTCATCACGCCGCGCGGCGAGGCCGTCTTCAACGTCGCCATCCGAACCGTGATGATTGACGACGAGACGGGCGAGGCAGAGTACGGCGTGGGCGGCGGCATCACTTGGGACTCGACAGCCGCCGACGAGTTCGAGGAAGCGTTGACGAAAGCGATGCTGCTCAAGGCGGAGCCGCCGGAGTTCGAGCTGCTGGAGACGCTTAGGCTCGAACGCGGCGCGTATTCCCTGCTCGAAAGGCACATCGGACGACTCCGCGACTCGGCACGCCGTCTCGACTTCAAAGTTTCGGAGGACGACGTGCGCCGCTCACTCCAAAGTCACGCCGGCGAATATCCGAACGAGGCGCGGCGTGTCCGGCTTCTCGTTTCGAGGGACGGCGGCGCGAGGGTCGAGAGCGCACCGCTGGACGAGTTACCAACCGGCGCGCTGCCGGTGGCGCTGGCCGCCGAGCCGGTGTCGCGCTCCGACCTGTTTCTTTATCACAAGACCACGCGGCGCGGAGTCTACGAACGGCGTCGCGCGGACGACGCGGCGGCCTTCGACGTTCTGCTTTGGAATGAGGACGGAGAGGTCACGGAGTTTACGACCGGCAACGTGGTCGCGGAGCTTGACGGCGAGTTGCTGACGCCGCCGCGCGAGTGCGGGCTGCTTGCGGGGACTTTGCGCGCGGAGTTGCTAGAGAGCGGCGCGATAAAGGAACGCGTCATCACGCGCTCACAACTCTCTCAATGCTCTCGACTGTGGCTGATTAACGGCGTCCGCGGTTGGGCGCCTGTTTTTCTGCGTGACGTTGGACGACAGCGTGATGAAATGGAATCCGCCTAATTGCTCTCAATATCACTTTTCTCATGAGTGTAATGTTGGTAAGACCCACCGCAGAGGCGCAGAGAGCGCGGAGGGGGCGCAGAGGGTTGAGCTTTTCTCTGCGCGAACTCTGCGTCCTCCGCGCCTCTGCGGTGAACTGCCTCTTCCTACGCTCAAGTGAAAATTGTTCTAGAGCATCTTGACGAGCGATTTGGCGTCAACGCCTTCGGGCACGCCTTCGATGACGATCACGCTCGCGCCCGTCTGCTCGACGATAACGCCGCCCTCCTTCGTCTTCCAGAGTCGCGTGCCCTGTGAGTCCGACTCCGCAGGCTCGATGCCGTAACGCTTCGTCGTGCGCTTCACGTAAGCGTCGAAGAACTCGCGCGCGTCCTGCTCGGTGTCCCAGACGGTCTTTTGCGCGACGAGCGCGTCCTGTTCGTTCGCCCCGGTGAAGAGCGCATAGCGGTCGCCGCCCCAGCCCTCGGCGGCTTTTTTCGATTCGTCGCCCGATTTCAAAAACTCGTCGAGCAAGAGGTAGTAGCCCCACTCGCCCTCCACGTCGTTGTCGGCCATCTTCCAATTCTTGCCGAGCGCGTGCGAGATGTCTTTGAGCGCGACCTTCCGAGGCTCGTCGCCCGCGAAATATTTTTCGGGGTGAAGAATATGCTCGGTGGACTTGGGCAGATTCTTGTACGCCGCCGAGACCTCTTCCCAGCCTCCGCGCTTGTAGACATTTGTCGCGAACGCCATCCCCTGAAAGTATGGGAACGTCAAAGTCTCGCGAAGAGCGCGCGGGGCTTTGTCCAACTGTTCGGTCGAGCCGCCGCCGCCCAACACCATTGACTTGAGAAAGCTGAACTGGCGTAGAGGGTTGCGCGCGAGATACTGAAGCATCACGAGGGACGCGTCGCCCTCGACGAGCGCGTGCGCCGCAAGCTCCGCGTCCGAGTCGTGCTTCGGCCATTTCTCGAAGCGGCGTAGGTTGAAGTGCTGATCTTGAAGCGCGTGCGTCAGCTCGTGCGCCATGACGGGCTTCTGGCCGTCGAGGTCAATCCAGTCGGCGATGTGGAACTCGCGCGTCTTCGGGTCGTAGTAGCCCGCGACCTGTTCCGTGAGCAGCTTGATGATGAAGGGGCGCAACTGAAAGTCCGCGGGGGCGAGTCCGAGCTTTCGGAGCGCGATCTCGGAGGCGCGTAGCTCGTGGGGCTTCGCGCTTTCGTCGAGGTTGCGGACGAGCATTCGCTCGATCTCGTCGCGCGACTGCGCGCCGCTTCGCACACTGCGGAGGGTAGGCAGCTTCCTTATCTCACTCGTCTCGCGCAAGACTTCGATGGTCGCCTCGCGGACGGCGAGCGTCTTCGGGTTGACCGCCGCAGTCTTCGCCCTCTGCCTCGCGCCGACGCCCGCGCCGCTCAAAAGCACGATTGCGGCAAGCGCAGCAACGGCGTTGGACGTGATGGAATTTCTCAAACCGTTTTTCTTTGACATCCTGAACCTACGCTTTTATAGTCCGCTCAACCGAACAGTTCTCGAACCTCGAAATTTTACCTCCGGCGCCCTATTTGGACGCACGGAAAGCAAGAACCAGTTAAGACGATGCAACCGCTTGAGTCAGACGCCCTCTTCGACGAATGGCACGAGACCACGATCCGCGTCCGCTATGCCGAGACGGATCGCATGGGCGTAGTGTATCACGCAAACTACCTCGTCTGGTTCGAGATCGGGCGCACCGAATTCTGCCGCTCGCGCGGCTTCAACTACAAGGACATGGAGGAGAACGACAGCGCCTTCCTCGTCGTCGCCGAAAGTTATTGCCGCTACAAAGCCCCCGCGCGCTACGACGACGAGATGATCGTCCGCACGCACATCACGGAGCTTCGACGCCGCTCAGTCCGCTTCGGCTACGAGGTCATACGCGCCTCGGACGGCGTCATCATCGCCGAGGGCGAGACCGGCCACGTCGTTACGGACGTGAACAACCGCGTCATCTCGCTGCCCGAAAGTTACCGCCTCGCCTTAAGCTCGCCGCCGCTCGCGACCGCCCCGCTCGACGAGCGCGATGACCTTCTGCCGGAGTAGTTCCAAGTGATGAGCTGAAAGCAACGACCTGCCTTCAAACACGCACGCCCAAGCAAGATTAATCAGAAAATTCCTATCGCTCTGCTGAGGTTCTTTTTGTCAGCTA
>DASQLL010000294.1:0-2415 GCA_035630035.1 Pyrinomonadaceae bacterium
GAGGGCGAAGCCTCCGTTGATGCGCTTTTGAACATCTACGACGCGGAGCAGGACACGGAAGTGAAGAGCGACATCCTCCACGCGCTCAGCAACTCCGAAAGCCCGCGCGCACTAGCACGCATCGTCGAGGTCGCGCGGACGGGCGCGAACGCCGAGCTGAGAAGAACGGCCATACGCCTCATCGCGGACGCGGACGAGGCGCGCGCGGTCGAGACGCTCGCCACGTTGTACGACGCCGAGCGGGATGTCGAGATCAAATCGGACATCCTGCGCGTGCTCGGCGACACGAAACAGAAGGGCGCGGTCCGAAAGCTGATTGACGTTGCGCGCCGCGACCCCAACGTCGAGCTAAGGAAGCAGGCCATCAGCCGACTCGGCGAGTCGGACGACCCCGACGCCATCCGCTTCCTCGAAGAGCTTCTGAAACCGTGAAAGAAGTAGTCAGTAGCCAGTAGAAGGCATCCTTCTTTGAGATTAACTAACTGCTACTGATATTCGCCTGACAGAAGGGGAAATATGGTGGCTCCTGACTACTGGCTACTGATTACTGACTACTGACTACTGACTTGAGGTTACTTCTATGTCGAAACCACTCGCCGTCTTTACATTCGCACTCATGCTCCTGCCGCCGAACGCGGCGTGCGCTCAAGGCTCGATGCACGTTGACGCGGCCTCGCAAGGCGTCGCGCGCCAACAGCAGAGCGCGCTTCAGACGCCGAAGTTCACTCCGGTCGAGGGCGCGGATTTAAAATCGAAGATGGACGACGCGGCGCGGCGCGCGAAAGCCGCGGGACAGGCCGTCTTCTGGACGGCATACACCTTCGACGTGCGCCCCGGCGTCGCCGTTGACCCCGGCGGCATAGAGTTCCACGGCTCGATGCAGACGATGGGCGACACGAGCGTCTTCATCGGCACGTCGAACGGCGTCGCGGTCGAGACGCCCGACCTCGCGGTCTTCGTGCTGCGCGAGCCGAGTCGCGGCGGCGACGCCGTCACGCGCATGGAGGTCTACAACCTACGGCGCGTGCGCGAGTACAGCGGCTACCCCGTCTACTGGGCCGGGCGCGCGGGCAACGAAGAGAGCTTGAATTACCTGCGCGCCTTCGCCGAGTCGAGCCAGAAGCGCGAGTTGCAAGAGCGCGCCACGCTCGCAATCGCCATTCACGACGACGCGCGCGTGCGCCAGCTCCTCAAGGGCTTCGTCGGCTCGTCGCGCAACACGCAGGTGCGCTCGACCGCGGTCTTCTGGCTCGGCATGAGCGGCGGCGAAACGCCTTACCTCGCGGGGATAGTGCGCGACGACAAAGAAGACAAAGACCTTCGCGAGACAGCCGCGCACGCCATCGGCGCGAGCCGCGACCGCGAAGCCTTAGACACTTTGCAGAGCCTCTACGCGACGCTCAAAGTCGGCGACGTTCGGAAGGCAATCATCCACGCCGTCGCCGACAACGAAAACCGTGAAGCGGCCTACAGCTTCCTTCTCAAGATCGCGCGCAGCGACCCCGAAGGCGACGCGCGCGGGCAGGCCGTCCACCGCATCGGCGACGGCTGGGGCGAGGCCGCGATTGACGAGCTGATGAAAATCTACGCGAGCGACCGCAACGAGGACGTGCGCCAGCAGGTCATCCACGCGCTCGCGGACATATCGGGCGCGCGCGCCGAAGGCAAGCTCCTTGAAATCGCGCGCGGCGACAGCAACTCAGATATGAGGAAGCAGGCGATTCATCGCCTCGGCGAGCGCGGCACCGAGTCGTCGTTCGCCGAGCTGATGAAACTCTTCGAGACGGAGCGCGACCCCGAAGTGAAAGGCCAAATCCTGCACTCCTTCTCCGAGATGAAAGACCCGCGCGCAGAGAGCCGACTGCTCGCCGCCGCGCGCGACCGGAGCGAGCACCCGGAAGTCCGGCAGCAGGCGATTCACTGGCTGGGCGAGCGCGAAGGCGATTCGTCAATTGACGAGTTGATGAAAATCTTTCAGGGCGAGCCGAGCAAGGAGGTCAGGGAACAGATCATCCACGCGCTTTCCGAGATGAACAGCCGCCGCGCCGAGGAGAAGCTGTTCGAGATCGCACGCAGCGCGGACAACGAAGAGCTTCGCCAGTCGGCCATACACCGCCTCGGCGAGCTTGTCAGCGAGCGCAGCTTCCAGATGCTCGGCGAGACGGTCAACAGCTCAGGCGAGAAGACCGAAGTGCAGTTAGAGGCCGTGCGCGCAATCAGCGAGAGGCCCGCCGAACAGGCCGTGCCCATGCTCATCAAAGTCGCGCGCACGCACCCGAACGCCGAAGTTCGCAAAGAGGCCATACGCAAACTCGGCGAGTCGGGCGACCAGCGCGCGGTCGAGTTCTTCAGGGAAATTCTGCCGAAGTGACGACCTGAGCAATCCTTACTTGAGCGTAAAGACAGTCTAGCTCA
>DASQLL010000295.1:0-3529 GCA_035630035.1 Pyrinomonadaceae bacterium
TCACCGCAGAGGCGCAGAGAACGCAGAGGGGGCGCAGAGTGATTGCATTTCTCTGCGCCCCCTCTGCGTTCTCTGCGCCTCTGCGGTGAATTAAATCTCCCGGACACTCAACGATCTTGCAAAAAAAAGTATCAGAGGGCATGAACAGAATCACTCGCATCAGACTCCTCGTCGCTCTTCTCTTCGTCGCAAGCGTCGGCGTCTTTCTGCTCACTGACAACGCGGCCAACCCGCACGCGCGCGCATTCTCCGCGGGGCCTCCCGCGGGCTACACGCACGCGCCCGGCGAGCTTGACTGCTCGGACTGTCACACGACGCCTGACATGAGCGCGGGCACGCTCTCGCTTGACGTGCCGCAGAATTACACGCCGGGGCAGACATACGACATCACCGTCACGCACGCCACAGCCGACCAGACGCGCGTGCGCTGGGGCTTCCAGCTAACCGCGCTCGACGCCGCCGACGAGAAGGCCGGCACGCTCGCGCCCGCCGACAACTTCACGCAGGTCGTCAACAATCAAGGCCCGATCCCCGCGCGCCAGTACATCGAGCACAACTCGGCGGGCAGCTTCCCCGGACAACTCAATGGCGCGAGCTGGACTTTCAAGTGGACTGCGCCCGACGAGGACGTGGGCGCGGTCACGTTCTACGTCGCGGGCAATCAGGCCAACGGCGACGGCAACAGCTCAGGCGACAACATCTATTTCACATTCGCCGCGTCAACTTTCCAACCGCCCGCGCCCGACTTCTCGGTCGCGGTCACTCCGTCAACGCGCACATTCACGCAGGGCGGCGGCACGACCTACGACGTTACCGTCACGCCCCTTCACGGCTTCACAGGGCAGGTCGCTTTAAGCTTGAGCGGGCTACCGGCGAACACGTTCTCGTCGTTCCAGCCCGCGACCTTGGACATCAACGACGCTTCGCCTCAAACTTCCGTCCTCTCCGTCTCAAGCTCCGCAAGCACGCCCACGGGCAGCTTCACTCTCGACATCAGCGCGACGAGCAGCCAGCTCTCGCACACGGCGCAGGCCACGATGAACGTTGTCAACGAGGGCGACGTTGACCTCGCGCTCACGCAGAGCATCTCCCCGAATCCGGCGCAGGTGAACGCGGACATCAAGTACACGATCACCGTCACAAACAACGGCCCGGCGCAGAGCATGTTCTCAGAACTCTTCGTGTCACTGCCCACCAGCCTCACCTCCTTCACCGAAGGGACGGGCGGCAACCTTTGCGCGCTGTCTCCCGGCAACGCGACCCTCATCTACGGATGCAGGCTGCCCGGCCTCGCCGCAGGACAGAGCATCACGATAGACTTCACCGTCCGCACCTCGACGGCGGGAGTTTTGAACTCAATGACTATTGTGAGGGGCTTTGAGAGCGACCCGTTCCCCTCGAACAACGACGTGACCGTCGCGCTCCCCGTCAACGCGCAGGCTGTAGCGCCTTCGATGACCGTCTCGAACCTCGGCGTCCGCACCGTCGCGAGCGGACTCAACCAACCGACGAGCATGGCCTTCATCGCCGCGAATGATTTCTTCGTACTCGAAAAAGCGTCGGGGCGCGTCGTGCGCGTTGTGAACGGAGCCGTGCAGGGAGCGGTTCTCGACCTCGCGGTCAACAGCGCGTCGGAGCGCGGACTGCTCGGCGTCGCGCTGCATCCGAATTTCGCGACCAATAGCTTCGTCTATCTCTACTGGACGGAAAGCTCGACGGGCGTTGACACGACGGCGATTGACGAAGTGCCTCTGCTCGGCAACCGCGTTGACCGCTACATCTGGAACGGCACGTCTCTCAGCTTCGACCGAACGCTCATACGCCTGCGCTCCTTGCAGACGGACGAGGGCCAGCCCTCGCGCGGCAACCACAACGGCGGAGTGCTTCGCTTCGGCCCCGACGGCAAGCTCTACATCATCATGGGCGACGAAGGACGCCGCGGCTTTTTGCAAAACCTCCCGTGCGGGCCGACGACCGCGTGCCCCGGCGCACTCGTGCAGGACGACCAGTTCGGCGGGCCTGAGCCTGACGACGAGCACTTGAGCGGCGTCATACTGCGCCTCAACGACGACGGCACTACTCCGTCCGACAACCCTTACGCCAACATCTCGACCGTGCAAACGACCGAGATCACCGCGAACATCAGAAAGATTTTCGCATACGGCGTCCGCAACAGCTTCGGCATGGACTTCGACCCCGTCGGCGGCTTCCTCTGGACGCAGGAGAACGGCGACGATGCCTTCGACGAGATCAACCGCGTCGAGGCCGGGTTCAACGGCGGCTGGATTCAACTGATGGGGCCTTCGTCGCGCGTCGCGGAGTTCAAGTCAATCGAGGTCGCGCGCGGCAACAGCCTGCAACAGAACCGTTGGCCGCCCTCGAACATCGCCGACACGCCCGAGGACGCGCTCGCACGTCTGTTCAACCTGCCCGGCTCGCACTACACGGAGCCTGAGTTCAGTTGGAAGTTCGCCGTCGCGCCCTCGCCCATCGGCTTCGCGCGCGGCGCGGGACTCGGCGCGCAGTACGCGAACGATCTTTTCGTCGGCGCGTCGCGCACGACGCTTCTCGGCGGCTATCTGTTCCGCATGAAGCTCTCCGCCGACCGCAAATCAATCGCGACAACGGACGCGCGCCTCGCCGACAAGGTCGCCGACAACGCAGACAAGTTCGACATCGCCGAGAGCGAAAGCCTCGTCGTCGGTCGAGACTTCGGCGTCACCACGGACATACAGACCGCGCCCGCGACGGGCAGCCTCTACGTCGTCTCGCTCTCGAACGGCGCGGTCTACGAAGTCTTCGCGCAGCCCACTCTCTTCGTCGCGAACCTCGACGGCTCGCAGGAAGTTCCGCCGAACGCTTCGCCCGCGCGCGGAACGGCCACGCTCCTGCTGAGCGCGGACGAAACGACCGCGCGCGTCTCCCTGCGCTTCAGCAATCTCACGGGGCCGCAGACGCTCGCGCACATACACGGCCCCGCCTCGCCGGGGCAGAGCGCGCCGCCCATCTTCGACCTGCCTAACGGCGACTTCGGCGACTTCCAGATAACGCTCACGCCTGAGCAGGTGAGCGACCTCAAGGCAGGGAAGCTCTACGTGAACGTCCACAGCACGCCGTTCCCGGCGGGCGAGATTCGCGGGCAGTTCGGCGCGGTCGCGCAGCCCTCCGTCGTGCAGCTCGACGTGGCCGACAAGGATATTCCAGAGAGCGCGCACGCGAAGACCATCAACGTCATACGCCTCGGCGACACATCCGGCGCGGCGACCGTTGACTACGCAACTTCGGACGGCACGGCCACGGAGCGCGGCGACTACACGACCGCGCGCGGCACGCTCCGATTCGGGCCGGGCGAGACGCAGAAGTCCTTCGACATTCTCATCACGGACGACGGACTGACGGAGCCTGCCGAAGGGTTCGTCGTCACGCTCTCGAACCCGACAGGCACGGCTGTGCTCAACACGCCGTCGAGTGTCGCGCTCGCCATCCTCGACAACGACAATCCGCCGCCCGCAGCGAATCCGATTGACGA
>DASQLL010000296.1:0-6249 GCA_035630035.1 Pyrinomonadaceae bacterium
ATTTCGTCAACTGCTTGCGCCTAAGCTCAGCGAGCATACGCTCGGCGTTCTGCATCTCGCGCTCGGCGGAACTCAACTCGTAAGGCGACCCGTCGTCGGATTTCGACAGGAGTTTGTAAGCGCCGACGCCCACGAGCGCGATGACGGCGAAGATTAAGAGATATTTGACGAGCCAGACCAAGAGGCCGAAGAGCGCGAACGCTCCGAGGACGGCGAGAACAGCGACGGCCAACGCGAGAATGATTTTGAAGAAGCTCATGCTTAAAACCTCCGGGAACTTCGGCCCGGCTTTCGTCGCGCCGGACGCTTTATCGTGATTAACGCTCGCGCGTCCGCCCCCGTTCCTACTTTCGTTCACCAACGGCTTCGGGTCAAGTAGTTTTTCGGCGTCTCCCAGAGCTGCGCGCGCCGCGAATGGCGCATCGAGTCGTGTATGAAGCAGACGTGCGTACACCAGCAACTGCTTCCGCCGTCAATGGCCGCAAGCTCCTCGCGCCGTTCTTCGGCATCCCAAAGCGCGCCGAAGTCGTAGCCGAAGTCGCCGAGGGACGCGAACTTTCCGCGAAGCTCGCAGGCGCGCACGTCGCCGTTGTAGTCAATGACGGCGGTCGTCTCGCCCGCCGTGCATGGGAACGGCCACGGCGTTACGGCATCGAAATTCGCGTGCTGCGTTCGGTAGTGCGTCGTGATCGTGCCGACGTATGCCACGGACTTGACGAATCGCGTGGCCGCGTCGTCCGTGGCGAACATGCGCTCGCCGTAGCGTTTCGTGAGCTTGGAGACGAGCGCGTACATCGCGGGCAGCGCGTCCGTCGGGACGTGTTTGATGGAGTCGCCCGCCTTCGTCTCACCTCGGATGATGTTGAAGTAATGACCGTCGAGGCGGAAGTTGTCGAACATGAAGGCGGCGAGCCGTTCGATCTCGCGATAGTTCTCGGCGCAGACGACCGTGTTGACGTTCAGGCGAAAGCGGTCGTCGTACTTTTCCTTGAGAGGGTAGAGCCATTCGATGCAGTCGAGCGTGCGCGCCCAGTTGCCGGGCACTCCGCGGATGCGGTCGTGCGTCTCGCCGTAGCCGTCGAGCGCGACGTTGAGATAAAGGTGAAGCTCTGAATTGAGGCCGAGCGCGCGATCAACTATCTCGAACGTGCGCGCCTTCAGAAGTCCGTTGGTCGGGATGATGACGCGGCGGACGCCGTTGTTCTCGACGAAGAGCTTGATTATCTCGGAGGCGTCGTGGCGCAGCGTCGGCTCGCCGCCCGAAAGCCAGAGGTCTGTGATGGCGGGCATCGTGCGAGAGACGCGCTCGATCTGCTCGAACGTGAGGTCGCCGGGGCGGTTCAGCTCTTCGTGATAGAAACAGGTCTCGCACTTCGCGTTGCAGCGCGACGTGATGAAAAAGATGACCGTGCCGAGACGACGCTCGCGCCCGGTCGAGCGTAAGAGTTGGTAGAGCTGTGCGGCTTTGTTAGGCATAATTTAGGACGGGGAGACGAGGAGACGGGGGGACGGGGAGACATTTGATGACGCAGATTCTTTTTCCATATCACTTCACCTCTTCTTCTCCCCATCGCCTCGTCTCCCCATCGCCTCGTCTCTCCTTCCCCCCGTCCGCCTGCGATTCGGCATTCGACTTGATAATCGCAGTTTCGGTCGGCGATATCAATTCGTAAGCGATGCCGCGCCAGACGATTCTGCGTGAAATAGAAGCGGCGAGCGCGTTGTATAGAAAGAGCGCGGCTGAAAGCGGCCACAGCAGAAGGTGCGCCCAAAGCCCCGCGCGCAGATGCGCGTGATACTCGTCGAGCGCGAGCGCGACGGCGCGCAGGCGGAAGAAAGCTTTCCACATTCCGAGCAGGAAGATTACGCACACGAGCGCGAGCGGCCACGCGAACGCGAGGCCCATCGCGGCGCGCACGGAGGCGAGCGCGATGCCGCCGAAGAAGACGCAGACGAAGAGCAGGTTTGACACAAGCACGATGCGCCAAAGATGCGGCGCGTAGACGCGCGTGATCTTCAGTTGCCGTGTTGTGAACTCGAAGAGGTCGCCTGCCGTGCAGTCTTCGAGCGACGCCGTCAGGCACGCCGGCACAAAGCGTATGGGCAGTTTCGCGTCCTGCAACGCGCGCGTAAGCGCGTAGTCGTCGGAGAGCGCGCCGCGCCAACGCTCACGCATTCCGAGTCGGTCGAACGTCGCGCGCCGGATGGCGGTCGAGCCGCCCCAGCAGAAGTTGCCGCGTTCGTTTGCGCCGAGCGCGGAAGCAATCGAAGCGTTCCAGACCGAGCGAACATGCGACGCGAGGCCGCCGCGCAACGTTAGAAACCAACGGTAGCCCGTGGCCGCGCCCACACGCTCGTCCGCGAGCGGCGCGACGAGCGCGCGCAGCCAGTCGGCGCGTGGCCGCGCGTCTGTGTCAACGAAGACGAAGACCTCGCTCGCAGGGTCGGCCTCGGACAAGCCCGCGAGCAGGTTGTGAACCTTCTGCCCGCTCTCGCTCGCGCGTCCGGCGATGACGAAGCGCGTGCGCGCCACCGTCTCGCCGCGAGCGGCGCGGCTCAGCTCTTCGGCGACGGCGAGCGCGGGGTCGTCCGCGCGGTCGGAGACGAAGACGATTTCGTAGGCGGGGTAATGCTGCGCGAAGAGCGCGGCGAGGTTAGGGCGCAAGCCCTGATCGAGTCCGCGGCACGGCACGATGACGGAAACGAACGGGAGGTAGAGCGGTCGCTTCGCCTCAAGCTCGCGACGGAAGAAGGCGAGATAGCGCAAGCCCCCGCGCAGAGAGATGAGGCTCTGCAAGAGAACGAGGAGAGCGAAAAAATAGAAGAAGCCCATCCTGTCTACTCGTTGAGTATTACGGTGTCAAATTAACCACAGAGACACAGAGGCACAGAGGCGGCACAGAGGGATTCAAATCTCTGTGCTACCTCCGTGTCTCTGTGTCTCTGTGGTTAATTTTGTCTGCATTGAAGCTCAAATGAACTTCGCTTCAGCATCGTTTCGTATGCAATTCACTTGAGCTTCACTTCGAGCGTGTAAGGGGACGCGGGGCTGTCCTCCTCGTTGTTGACGACGGTGATTGTGTAGTCGCCCTTCTGCGGCAACTCGCCCGACCACTCGCGCGCGGCGACGGCGTCGAGAAAGATTTTGCCGTCGGGCGCGAACAGCGCGAACAGAACCTGCGTGTTCGACGACGCGAGCTTCAGCGTCAACTTCTGACCCTCGCGCGCCGCGAGCTTGTGAGAGTCGCTGCGCCCCCAAGCGACAGAGCCTTTGACCGTCGCGGACGCGCGCCCGCGCTTGAGCGTGATCCGGCTCTCTTTCGCGGTCTTGTCGGTCTCGACCTGCGCGAGCGCCGTCGTCGCGCCGCACGATAGCAGCGCGGCGAGGACGGCGGCGCGTGCCAGCTTTACGAACTGTTTACCTTTCATCGGCGTGTCCTTTCAAAACGTCAACGCGCGGAGTCCGCCAAGAGCGCGTCAACGCGCGCAGGTCTGCGCCCGCCCGCCGTCAATCGAGTAGGTCGCGCCCGTTATCCAAGCGGCGCGGTCGGAGGCGAGAAACAGAACAAGCTCCGCAATCTCGTCGGCATGGCCCACGCGCCCAAGCGGGTGCGTCGTCTTCGAGTGTTCGAGGAAGGCTTCGTATTTCTCTTCGGCCATTCCGCCGCGCTTATGTATGTCCGTGACGACGACGCCGGGGTTGACGGCGTTGACGCGCACGCCTTTGGGCGCAAGCTCAAGCGCGGCGCAGCGCGTCAGTTGATCCACGCCCGCCTTCGAGACGCAGTATGCCAACACGCCCGGAAACGCGCGCAGGCCCGTCACGCTCGACACGTTGACGACGTTGCCCGGTCGCCGCTGGAGGTGCGGCACCGAGAGTTGCATGAGGTGGAAGACCGAGCGCAGGTTGACGTTCATCATCGCGTCCCAGTCGCCGAGCGCAGTGTTCTCGATTGTGCCGTTGCTGATGATGCCGGCGGCGTTGACCAGCACGTCAACGCCGCCGAACTTCTCCGCCGCCTCTTCGACCGCACGGCGCGCGTCCCTCTCGTCCATCACGTCCGCGCGAATCTCTAAAGCCTCGCCGTCGCGCGACGCGATCCGCTCCGCCACTTCCCTCAAGCCTTCCGCGCTTCGGCCAACGAGCGCGACGCGCGCTCCCTCCTGCGCGAAGCGAAGCGCGGTCGCACGCCCGATGCCTGACGTTGCGCCCGTCACGAGCGCGACGCGCCCGTCCAGTTCCCTGCTCATTTTTGTCCCCGTAGATTTACAGTCCGTTCTAACTGCAAGAGCGCGGCTATCATTAAACATTCGCGCGCCGCCGCGCAACATGACAAAGGATGAAGGCGGAAGGATGAAGACGGAAGTGAATGCTAAGCAGCATCTCCTTCGTCCTTCACCCTTCCGCCTTTGACGGAAGCCATCCCTCGCCGATTGGCTTCCGCGCCTGACCCGTCCCGCCCCTGCGGGTCAGGGAATGTGCGGTGTCGCGAGCTTGTCGCCCTTGTCGTCAACGTACACGTCGAAGACCGCGAGCGGTCGGTCGTGCGGGTTCTGCGCGCCCGCGACGCTCAGGCCCGCCGTCAGCGCGGCGACGGCGACGATTGCGAGGATCAGAAACGCGAGGCGTTGGAAAGAGTTTCGGTGGGTTTCGTGTCGTCTCATCAGCTTCTCCTTTAGAGGGCGCGCGCGGCGCGTCGTGGTTCTTGTTGTCTTACTCGTTAGCGTCTTCGGGCCGCTCCCGAAACGCACGCGCATCATGTCCTAAAACGGATTGGCTGAGAACTACCTATGTATGTAGTGACGTTCGAGGGCGGATCGGTACGCTCATTCGCAAACCGCTTTAGATCGCTTTTGAGTTGACTTTACAGTAGGTCGGTTCACCGCAGAGGCGCAGAGGACGCGGAGTTCACGCAGAGAGTTGAGCTTTCTCTGCGCCCACTCAGCGTCCTCTGCGCCTGCGGCGGTGAACTGTCTCACCCTACGCCCAAGTGAAAAGCGATATGGCGAGTGAAATCCATTCCGCGAGCTGCAAACGTAATTCCGGCAAATGCCCGGCGGAGTTTGGAAGCGGGCGAGGAGAAGAGCCATGTACCCGACGGATTTAGTGAACCTTGGATTGACGCGCTCGGAGATCGAGCTGAGGATGTTGGAGACGGCGCTCGGCGCGCTCACGGTTTGGGCTTTGGCGACAATCGCGGTCGCCTCGTTCGTATACTTTCTGCTCTGGCTCAACGAAGCTCGACGCGTCGCGCGTTGAGAAACACTCGGACGCATTGCACGCGCGTCGCCCTTCGTTCAAAAACTATTGCGGGCAGCGTTGCAGGCAACGCCGGAGCTGCTTTCGGCAACTCGCTTTGCCCCTGCCGCGACGCACACACCGGCGGTAATCTCGGTTGCAGCGATTCCGGCACGCCCTGTTGTAAGGGATGCCGATGCTCCCGTTGTCGTTCTGATTGTAAGAGACGGGCGTCGTCGTCGTTGTGCTGTGCGTGTCCTGCCGGCGCGCGCTCGACACTTGAGACGCGAGCGTCAACATCAACGCGAGACCGAGCGCAAGGGCGAACCGTGTAAGGCGGGTGCGCGTGTTTCTCATTTGCTTCCTCCTCGCCGCGTGTGCGTGCGGCCCGCGCTCACTTGAGCGCGAGCGCGCCTCCGGGCGCGATGGCCGAGACGACCGCTTCGGCGGCATTGATGAACGGCTGCGGGTAGACGCCTATGACGATGACCGCGACGGCGCAGACTATGAGCGCGGTCTGCAAGGCCGGCGAGAGCGAGAGCGGGCGGGCGTCGGCCTCGCGGTCGCCGATGTACATCGCGCGTATGAAGCGCACGTAGTAGTAGAACGAGACGACCGTGTTGAAGGCGGCCCAGGCGACGAGCCAGTAGTACCAATTCTTCCCCTCCGCCTTGCCCCTCTCTATCAGGCCGCCGAAAAGCAAGAGCTTGCCGATGAAGCCGCCCGTAATGGGCAGGCCGCCGAGCGAGAGCATGAAAATCGCCATCAGAAACGCCATGCCCGGAGCCTTCTGTCCGAGTCCCGTCAAATCGTCCACCTCGTCGCCGATGATGCCGCTGCGCCGGAGCGCGATGATGACTCCGAACGCGCCGATGTTCATGAACGTGTAGACGATTAAGTAGACGACGAGACCTTTATAGCCCCAGTCGTTCGCCGCGACGAGTCCGAGCAGAAGATAACCGGCGTTCGAGATTGACGAGTACGCGAGCAGGCGCTTCGAGTTGGTCTGC
>DASQLL010000297.1:0-16411 GCA_035630035.1 Pyrinomonadaceae bacterium
GAAGGATGAAGGCGGAAGGATGAAGGATGAAAGCGATGCTGTTTAGCATTCACTTCATCCTTCATCCTTCCGCCTTCATCCTTTCGCCTCGCTCTGCCCGCCGTGTAAATCGCATCGGCGGGATTCATGGGACTGCTGCACAATGCAGCGGCGGTCGCCGTGCCGTCGTAGGCCGGCGTCGCGCTCTTGCGGGTTGGCGAAACCCGCTCGCGAATGCTCCGAGGGCGTCGCACGTCCTTTCAGCCCCGCCCGCCCCACTAAGCCTTTCTCGTTTGTCCTCAACGACATCAGCTTACGGGTCGCCAACGGAGGGGCGCGGGAGTTGGGGCGAAAAAAACTTCGGGACGACGGCCACGTGCGAGCCGCGCGACTTGCACGGCAAGTGTAGAGCGAGTTGGAACGGGGCTTGCTCAAAAGGACGCGCGAGTTATTGTTTCCGTCCCAAAATTTCCCGCTGATCGTCCGCCGCAAAGTTTTAAGGAGTAAGTCGCGTGAAATCTCGAAAGCATCGCCGTCTCCGAGGGTTGCTTGTCCTCGGATTGCTCACCGCCGCGGCATACGCGTGCGTGGTCGGCGGCGGCGCGCGCGCAGAGTCCGGCCCGCGGGGTGTGAACAAAAACTCACGGACTGAAAACAGAATCTCTCAGAGCGGGAACAAAATCTCGCCCGACCTCCTAAAACTCTTACGCGAGTCGCAAGGCAACAAACCCATCAACGTCATCGTCCAGCAGAGCAAGCCGGGCGGCTTGTCGCTCAACCTTGACGCTCTGCTGCGCGAAGTGGGCGGGCGCGTCGCGCGCAGGTTCGGACGTTTGGGCGCGTTGTCTTTGAGCGTGCCGCCGATGGCGGTCGAGGCTTTGGCTGCGCGCAGCGACGTGCGTTACATATCGCCCGACAGACCCGTAGGCGCGAGCGGCCACATCGAGACGACGACGGGGACGCAGAATGTTCGCACGCAAACGGTCGTCTCTCTGCTCGGCGTCGAGTTGACGACGACGCTCGACGGCGCGGGGGTGGGCATCGCGGTCGTTGACTCCGGCGTTGACGCGGGACACGCGGCCTTCCGCGACGGACTCGGCCTGAGCCGCATCGCCGCGAGCGTTGACTTCACGGGCGAGAACCGCAGCGACGATCCATACGGCCACGGCACGCACGTCGCTTCAATCGCCGCGGGCAGCGGTCAGGCGTCGAGCGGCGCGTACACGGGCGTCGCGCCGGGGGCGCGCATCGTCAGCCTGCGCGTGCTGGACGCGCAAGGGCGCGGGACGACCTCCGGGCTTCTGGCCTCGCTCGACTGGGTGATGTCGAACCGCTCGCTCTACAACATACGCGTCGTCAACCTGAGCCTCGGCACAACGGCCTTCGAGACTTACGGCGACGATCCCGTGTGCGCCGCCGTGCGGAGCCTCGTTGACGCAGGCGTCGTAGTCGTCGCCGCCGCGGGCAACCGCGGCAAGGACGGGCTGGGGAACAAAATCTACGGGCAGATTCATAGCCCCGGCAGCGAGCCTTCGGCCATCACGGTCGGCGCGACCAACACCTTCGGCACGGACGCGCGCTCGGACGATGCGGTTACGACCTATAGCTCGCGCGGGCCGACGCGCGGCTCTTGGACTGACGACGGCGGCGTCAGGCACTACGACAATCTGATCAAGCCCGACCTCGTCGCGCCGGGCAACCGCATCATCGCCGCCGCCGCCGTTAACAATAGCCTCGTAACGACGAACCCGGAGCTGGCCGCGGACGCTGGACAGCCCGACTCGCGCCGGCAGATGTACCTGAGCGGGACTTCGATGGCGACGCCCGTCACGGCGGGCGCGGCTGCGCTCATGCTTCAGGCGAACCCGAAGCTTACGCCGAACCTCGTCAAGGCCGTGCTGATGTTGACGGCGCAGCCGCTCGCGGGCTTCAACACGCTGGAGCAGGGCGCGGGCGAGATAAACGTCGAGGGTGCGGTGCGACTGTCGAAATCCGTGAGGAGCGATCTGTCAAACTCGACGACGCTCGGCTCGCCGCTCCTCGTGGATGCGCCCCCCGCGACGCAGACGTTGATAGCGGGCGAGAGCTTCGCGTGGTCGCAAGGGATTATTCTCAACCACACATACGCCGCGGGCGAAGACCTGCTCACGCTCTACCAGCGCGTCTACGGCACGGGCGCGGTGCTGGGCGACGGGGTGATGGAGTACGGCGGTTGGCAGGCTTTGAATTCCGGGATGATGACGGGCGGCGTCACGCTCGGCGTGCAGCTTTTGACGAGCGACGGCACGGCGCTCGATGGCGGCATCGCTTTTCTTGGAGTGGATGAGTTGCTTGGGGGGACACTGGCAGAAGGGGTCATGGTAGGCGACGGAGTGATGGTGGGCGACGGAGTGATGGTGGGCGACGGCGTCATGGTTGGCGACACGACGTTGCAGGCGCAGTCGGCCACGATCCGCGGAGACGAGACGGCGTGCATGAAGTGAGCGCTTTCCGGGTTGACTATATGCGCCCGGCGGCCCGATACTTCTGTCCCTGTTCGTCTCTCCCACGTTCTCTCTCCCCTTGTAGTTGAAGAAGCCTCGCGAACTGTACGTCGCCGACCGTCATGCCGAAGGACGGAGGCGGTGCTTTTCAGAACGGGAAGTCGTGGTCGCCCTTGTGATGTTAACGACGACGACGCGCCCGTCATCCGAGACCGACATCTTCAGGCGTCTTTCGGTTCGCGTTAGGGAGGGATCAAGTGAAGCACGTTAGACGTTCCCACACGGCGACACTGGTCGCGCTTCTCGCGCTGCTCGCGCCCGTACTAATGGGCACCGCGCCGGGCGGCGTGAGCCATGCCGGAATCAAGGTCGCGCGCGCGCTCCCCGCCGCCGCGAGCGAAGCGGGAGAGCAGCAATCCGTCCCCGCACAAAAAATCTCGCCCGATCTCGTTGAACTGGCGCGCGACCCCGACGCGCGGGAGCGGCGCGTGCGCGTCATCCTGCAAACGGGCGACGACGCAGGCCGCGCGCTCTCCGCAACGCTGCGCCGCCGCGACGTGCGCGCCGAACGCGAGTTTAGCCGGCTCGGCGCGCGCGTCGTCGAGCTGCCCGTCCGTCTCTTAGAGCAACTGTCGGAGCAGAAGGGCGTGCGCTTCGTCTCGCTCGACCGCGAGACCATCTCGTTCGGCCACGTCTCGCATACGACCGGCGCGGACAGCGTGCGCGCAACGAGCGGCATTAATGTAAGCGGCCTCGACGGCAGCGGAATAGGCATCGCCGTCCTCGACTCAGGCATTGACACGAGCCACGCGGCCTTCCTCGACCGCAACAACGGCCAGCGCGTTATCCTAAGCAAAGACTTCACTGACGAGAATCGCACCGACGACCCGTACGGCCACGGCACGCACGTCGCCTCAATCGCCGCGGGCAACGGGCGCATCTCCAACGCCGCTTACATCAGCGTCGCGCCGAACGCGAACATACTCAACCTTCGCGTGCTGGGCGCGCAGGGCACTGGCCGCGTCTCTTCCATACTCGCCGCGCTCGACTGGATTCTGCTGAACCGCGCCGCGTACAACATACGCGTCGTCAACCTGAGTCTGGGCACGACGGCGGTCGAGTCGTACCGCGACGACCCCGTGTGCAAGTCCGTGCGCCGCCTCGTTGACGCTGGGATAGTCGTCGTCGCGGCGGCGGGCAACAACGGCAAGGACGCCGCGGGCAACAAAGTCTACGGCGCGATACACGTCCCCGGCAGCGAGCCTTCGGCCATCACGGTCGGCGCGACCAACACCTTCGGCACGGACGCGCGCTCGGACGATGCGGTCGCATCCTACAGCTCGCGCGGGCCGACGCGCGGCGGGCGCACAGACCTGCTGGGCGTGCGCCATCACGACAATCTCATCAAGCCCGACCTCGTCGCGCCCGGCAACAAGATCATTGACGCCGCCGCGGAGGGCAACTACCTGCTTACGACCAACCCTTCGCTCGACGCGGGCGTGAGCGGCTCAGACCGCCGACGGATGATGTACCTCAACGGCAGCTCGATGGCGACGCCCATCGCGGCGGGCGCGGCTGCGCTCATGCTTCAGGCGAACCCGAAGCTTACGCCGAACCTCGTCAAGGCCATCCTGATGTACACGGCGCAGCCGCTCGCGGGCTTCAACATGCTTGAGCAGGGCGCGGGCGAGATAAACGTCGAAGGCGCGATACGGCTTGCGCGGCTCGTACGCACGGACTTGTCGAGCGCGACGCCGCTCGGCTCGCCGCTTCTGACAACGCTCGTGCCCCCGCTCGCGCAGACGACGATTGCGGGCGAGACCTTCGCTTGGTCGCAAGGGCTAATCATCAAGCACGGCTACGCGACGGGCGCGGCGCTCATCACCTCCTACCAGAAAATCTACGGCCTCGGCGTTCTCGTCACGGACGGCGTTCTCGTCACGGACGGCGTTCTGGTCACAGACCGGACGCTTCTCTCCGACGGCGTGCTGGTCACAGACCACGTCATGTGGAGCAACGGGGGCGTGTTGGGCAGCGGGTCGGTTTTCGTCGGCTCCGGCGTTCTCGTGACCGACAACTTCTTCGCGGGCGACGGCGTTCTCGTGACCGACGGCTTGCCGGGCGCGGACTCTGTGGCGCAGGCAATGTCCGCGACCACGAAGGGCGATGCCGCGGCCCCGAAGCCGGCGGAGAAGGACGAGGGAGATGACTTTATAGATTACTGAGGGATGCAAACGAGAGGCGATGCGACGAAGAGCGCGCGCCGCGTCAAACCCAGAGCGCACGATTACAAGGAGCAACGTGATGCCCCGGTTCACGAAGTCGAAGAAGACAACACACCCCCAAAGCCTGCATGTCGAGCCGTCGTTTCTCGTCCACCCCCTGACCGAAACGGACGACGAGGCGGAGATTCTTTCATTCCTCGCCGGGCGACCCGTCCACGCGGTCGTGATGAGCGGTCTCATAGGCGACAACGGGCTTGAGAGTCCCTTCAACCGCGGCACGTTCTACGCGGCACGCGACTCGGAAGGCCGACTCGAAGGCGTCGCGCTCATCGGCCACGCCACGTTCGTCGAGGCGCGCAACGAGTCGGCGCTCCGCGCCTTCGCGCTGCTCGCGCAAAGCGAGCGCAACGCGCACATGATTCTGGGCGAGCAAGAGGCGGTAGGACGCTTCTGGAACTACTACGCGCACGCGGGGCAGAGGCCGCGCCTGTTCTGCCGCGAGCTTCTGTTCGAGCAGCGCTGGCCGGTCGGCGCGTGCGCTCACGTCTCGGCGCTGCGCCGCGCGACGCTCGAAGACCTGATGCTCGTCATGCCCGTCCACGCCGCGCTCGCATACGAGGAGAGCGGCGTCAACCCGCTCGACGTTGATCTGCAAGGCTTCCGTCTACGCTACGCGCGCCGCATCGAGCACGGGCGCGTGTGGGTTCTCGTCGAGGACGGACAACTCATCTTCAAGGCCGAGGTGGCATCGGAAACGCCTGAGTGCGTCTACATCGAGGGCGTCTACGTCGAGCACGAGAGCCGACGGCAGGGGTACGGGCTGCGCTGCCTCTCACAGCTCGGACGCCTTCTGCTCAGCCGCAGCAAATCGGTCTGCGCGCTCGTCAACGAGCAGAACCTCGTCGCGCAGTCGCTCGTCTTGAAAGCGGGCTACAAGCTCAGCGGCTACTACGAGACCATTTTCCTTGAGCGCGCGGCGAAGGAGAAGGGCAGCGACGTTTAAATTTTTCGGTTGAGTATATGGCCGACAGGATTCACCGCCGCAGACGCAGAGAGCGCGGAGGAGGCGCAGAGACTTGAATAAGCTCAACGCCTCTGCGCTTCCTCCGCGCTCTCTGCGTCTGCGGCGGTGAGCCTGTCATCCAATGCACGCAAGCATGATTCTCTAAAGGCCAATTCCGAGGGAGAGAGCATGGAAAAGCAGCGTTTCGTCAGGCCGTACATGTGGGCGTTCATCGCGGCGGGCGCGTGCGTCGTCGTTTACTGCGCGGTGAATCTTCCGCTCGCGCGGCTCGACATCAGGCTCGTGCCGCTCGTCGCCGTCACGCTTCTCGTCAGCTCGCGCTTCTGCATCCCCATCCCGCGAACGACCGGCCAGATTTCATTCTCCGACGCCTTCATCTTCCTGACGATGCTTCTCTACGGCGGCGAGGTCGGCGTGCTGCTCGCCGCGGCTGAGCTGTTCGCCGCATCGCGCCTCGGCAAGAAACAGTTCAGCATGTTCACAAGCCTCTTCAACGCGGCGATGATGGCCTGCTCGACCTTCATCACCGTCGTCGTGCTGCGGCTCCTGTTCGGGCCAATCGCGGCGCTCGCCGAAGGCGAGTTCTCGGCCACGTTCGTCGCCGCGCTCTGCGTCATGGGACTCGTGCAGTACGCCGTCAACTCGGCAATCGCTGCGGCGCACACTTCCTTCAAGGCCGACGAGCCTTTCTGGACGACTTGGCGCAAGAGCTACCTTTGGACTTCCGTGACCTACTTCGCGGGCGCGTCCGCCGCGGGCATCACCGCCAAGCTCGCTTCGACCGCCGGCTTCTACGCGCTCATCGCCTCGACGCCGATCATCGTCATCGTCTACCTCACGTACCGAATGTATCTTGAGAACATCGAGGGCATGGCCGCCTCCGCAAAGGCCGAGGCCGCCGCCGAAGCGCGCGCCGAGGCCGCCGCCGCGCAGGCCGAGCAGGCGCGACGCCACGTCGAAGAGCTTTCACACTACATCGCGGAGCAGGATCGCATACGCGAGCAGTACGCGCAGATCGAAAAACTCTCCGCGCTCGGCGAGCTTGCCTCCGGCGTCGCGCACGACTTCAACAACACGCTCGCCGGAATTCTCGGTCGCGCGCAATTACTGCTCTCGACCAAAGACCCTGAAAAGGTAGAGGCGGGCCTACAGCTCATCATCAAGACGGCGAAGGACGGCGCGAAGACGATCAAGCGCATACAGGATTTCGCGCGGCAGCGGCGCGACCACGATTTCCAGACTCTCTCGGCTGACCAACTGCTTCTGGACGTGCGCGAGATAACGCGCCCGCGCTGGAAGAGTCGCGCCGAATCCGAGGGCATACACATCAACCTAGAGCTTCAGCTCGGCTCGGACGACGCGCGCGTCCTCGGCGACGAGTCGGAGCTGCGCGAGGTTCTCATCAACATGGTCTTCAACGCGGTGGACGCGATGCCGCAGGGCGGGACGATCACGCTCTCGACGCAGGAGGCAGGCGGGGAGGTAGAGATACGAGTGGCGGACACGGGAGCGGGGATGAGCGAGGAGGTGCGCTCGCGCGTCTTCGATCCGTTCTTCACGACCAAGGGCAAGGCCGGCATGGGGCTTGGGCTTGCCGTTTCTTACGGCATCATCCGAAGGCACGAGGGCACGGTCGAGGCGCAGTCCGAGGCGGGACGCGGCACGACCTTCCGCATCATGCTCCCCGTGGCTAAATCCGTCGCGAAGCCTGCTGCGGCGTCGCCGTCGGCGATTGCGGACGCGCCCGCGCTCACGCTCGTGCCGCACGACGCCGGTCGCACGCGAATCCTTGTCGTTGACGACGAAGACCACGTCCGCGATCTATTGAGAGACATCTTGGAGAGCGAAGGCTTTCGGGTGGGGTGCGCCGCGGGCGGGCGCGAGGCGCTCGCGCTCATGGGCGGCGCGGCCTTCGACGCGGTCTTCACAGACCTCGGCATGCAGGGCATGAGCGGCTGGGAACTGGCGCACGCCATACGCGAGCGCGACACGGAAATCCCGCTCGCAGTCATCACAGGCTGGGGCGAGGCCGTCGGCTCGACCGAGCGCACCGCGGCGCAGGTTGACTGGGTCGTCACCAAGCCCTTCGACACCGCGCAGATTCTCGGCATCGCGCACGAGGTCGCGCGCCGCGTAGAGAATCGCAAACGCGGCGCGGGCGTCGCTGCTTAAAAGCAGAAGGCAGAAGGCAGAAGGCAGAAGGCAGAAGTGAAGGAGGATGAGAGACACGCTGGCTCTCATCCTCCTTTTGATTTTTGCTTTCTGCCTTCTGCCTTCTGTTTCCTATCCCCCGCCGTTGGCGTCGAGCTTGTATCGTTTGATCATGCGCTGCAATGTCGTGCGGTCTATGCCGAGAACGCGCGCGGCGGCCTGTTTGTTACCGCCGGTGCGGGTCAGCACGCGCGCGATGTGCCCGGCCTCAAGCTCCGAGAGCGACATCAACCGCTCATCATCCTTCGCGGGCATCGCGTCTGCGTGCGGCGGCGGCGCGCTCTCTTTGGCGTCGCGCGCGGCGGCGGCGTTCGCGAGAGCTTCGCGGACGCGCTCCGGCAGGTCTTCGGGTCGCACGAGGCGGTCGCACAGCGCGACGGCGCGGACGACTGCGTTCTCAAGCTCGCGTATGTTGCCGGGCCATTCGTATGCGACGAGCGCGAGGACTGTGTCGCGCGAGAAACTTACCGGCTCGAAGCCCTGTCGCGCGGCGCGCAAGGCGAAGTGGCGCGCAAGCGGCATGATGTCCTCGCGACGCTCGCGAAGCGGCGGCAGGCGGAGCGTCACGGCGTTGAGACGGTAGAACAAGTCTTGCCGGAAGCGCCCCTCGCGCACCTCCTGCTCCACGTCGCGGTTGGTCGCGGCGATGACGCGCACGTCCACGCGTATCGTCTGATTCGACCCGACGCGCCGGATGTCCCCCTCCTGCAACGCGCGCAAAAGTTTCACCTGAAAGGCGGGCGTCGTCTCGGTTATCTCGTCGAGCAGAATCGTGCCGCCGTCGGCTTCCTGAAGCAGACCGCGGCGGTCGCGGTCTGCGCCCGTGAACGCGCCCTTCGCGTGGCCGAACAGCTCCGACTCGATAAGCTCCGAAGGTATCGCGCCGCAGTTGACTGCGACGAAGGCGCGGTCTGCGCGCGTGCTTCGGTAGTGAATGGCGCGCGCGACCACCTCCTTGCCCGTGCCCGACTCGCCCGCGATGAGTATGGGAAGCGAAGTCGCGGCCACGCGACCGACGAGCTTCATCACCTCGACGAACGCGGAGCTTACGCCGACCAGATCAATGTCGGAGGTGTAGACGGGCGTGGGCGGCAGCTCGCCCGTGGTGCCGGGGCGCTCGCGTTTATCAACGTCGCGCCGCACGGCCTGCGAGATGCGAAGCACGTCCTCGTTCTCGAACGGCTTCATCAGGTAGTCGTATGCGCCTAAGGAAACGGCGTCGAGCGCGCCCGCGGCTGAGCCGTGGCCGGTCATCAAAACGATCTGCGCGTCGGGCTGCACCTCTACGAAGCGCCGAAGCACGGCGTAGCCCTCGGACTCGCTCTTGTCGCTCAGCTTCACGTCGCAAAAGACAAGCTCCCACACGCCGTCGCCCAGCATCTCGAAGGCGCGCTCCGCCGATTCGGCCTCGCGCACCTCCCAACCGTCGCCGCGCAAAACTTCCGCGACGTTGCTTCGCACCAACTCGTTGTCGTCAATGACAAGCGCTTTCATTTGTCTCGAATAGTGAAACCCGGGCCCCGCGAGGTTCCGACCGCGCTGCTCTGGCGCAAGTATGCGGCGGCGGCACTCGTAGGGATTATAGAGCGCGCCATTATAGTGCCGACACGGTCGTCATCGGCAAGTCCCTTCGCCGCTGCTGCGCCTCGATGGGAAGCGCGACAATCTGCAAATCAATGCCCGTTTGCCGTCGCCCTCGTCAGCGGACTCACGGTCAATACTTTCGTCCCTCTTGCATTCGCCCTAACTATCATACTTGAGGGCGTATAATTTCACCCCTCGCAGGCGCGCAGTCGCGTGCGGGCGTGTGGCTAGGCCGCGCGCGGCGACCACGCTCGACGGGAAGGCGGTGTGAGGCACTCCCTATCGCTGACTCACGTTGCACCGCCCGAGTTGGTCGGCGACTCGAAAACCCGCGCGGGTGAAACCGTTATTGAATAGAGGGTCAGTCTAATCATATAATCGCTGCCGCGTCAGAGTTCCAGGGCGAAGGAGGCTGCGCCCGAGTTATTGCTCACACTCCCGTTGAATGACGCTCCTTTCGTTAGCCTGAGCTTATCTTTCACACGGCGGCTGGAATATTCATTGGCGGTCGCGCCCTGCGCCGCGCGAGGCTGAATGGCTAAAGTCTACATCTCCTCGACATTCCTTGATCTGAAGGAAGAGCGCCTAGCGGCGGCAGAGGCCCTGCGCGCCTTGCAGCACCAGCCCATCGCGATGGAAGACTACGTGGCCGAAGACTCCAAGCCGCTGGACAAATGTCTTGAAGACGTGCGCGACTGCGATCTCTTCGTCGGCATCTACGCGTGGCGCTACGGATTCGTCCCGGCCAAACAGGAAAAGAGCATCACTCATCTGGAGTATGAGGAGGCGAGCAAGATCGAGTTGCCGCGCTTCATCTTCCTTCTGGACGAGGGCATTGAGTGGCCGCACTATAAGAAAGACCCTAAGCCGGACAGCATCCGCGACCTCCGTCAGACTCTGATGAACAGACACACGATCAGCAGCTTCAGGAACTGCGATCATCTGAACTCTCGCGTCACCGCGTCCCTCGCCAAGTGGGGCAACAAGACGAAAGCGCCGATACCGGAATTCCTCCCGTACCTGACGGACCGCAGCGATCAAGAGCATGCCCTCGAAGACCAATTCAACCCCGATCTGAAACGCATCAAGCCGAGACGCCCCTTCGTCTGCATCCTTCACGGGGACGAGAACGAGTGTCACGACGCCTTCATCCAGAGGCTACAGACGAAAACGCTGCCGACGCTGCTCGGACTCGACCGGGAGAAATTCCCCGCGCGCGTCTACCCGCTCGCATGGAGGGACAAGTTCGCGAATGTCGAGGACGGGCTGGCCGGCATCCGCCAGAACCTCGCGCAGAAGCTGACGGGCGACCGGCGCGCAACCGACAAGGCAATGAAGGAGGAGATAGACAGGCACGAGGAGCCTGTCTTGATCGTCTCGCACCACCACGCGACGGGTTGGGGCGAGCGGCAGCCGGAGCTGATAAGGAAGTGGATCGAGTACTGGGGCGGCTGGGACGACCTCATCCCGGAGAGGAATCTGACCATCCTGCACAGCTTTGAATACAAACATCCCGAGCCGCCATCTTTCGCGCGAAGGCTGCTCTCGCTTTTCACGTCGGCGGGCTTCGAGAAGACGAACAGCGCCATGCGCGAGTTCGTCAGGTCGTTGAACTTTAAGGCGTACGATCTCCACGGCGTAGTGCTGCCTGAACTCGAAGCCGTCCCGCTCGGTCAGGCGCACGATTGGGCGCGCATCGAAGCCGCCAGATATTTCCACTCCCAGAAGTTGATCGACGCGATCTCCGGGGTTTACGGACGGGCCGGTCTGGTTGAGATGCAGATGCGGCGACTGGCGGAGGAACTCGAAACACTGATGTCAAACGCACGTTACCGAAAGGAAGCTTGAGGGATGGAGAAACCGTTCTACAGCGGCAAGCCTGAAGAACATGTCGAGGGGCCGGCGGTCAAGCTGCCCGTCTCGCCGCGCGCAAGGCACGAAGACCCGCGCGGCTACGAGGCGGACGAGGCGCTGGCCGACGCCGTCAACGTCGCGCTGATGCTCGGCCAGCCGCTGCTCGTGACGGGCGAGCCGGGCACGGGCAAGACGCAACTGGCCTACAGCGTGGCTTGGGAGCTGAACTGGGGCGACCCGCTCAAGTTCGAGACCAAGTCGTCGAGCACGGCACGCGACCTCTTCTACACGTTCGACCACCTCGGCCTCTTCCGCGCCGTGCAGGCCAACGTCGGCAGCAAAAACGCGCTTGACCACATCACCTACAACGCCCTCGGCAAGGCCATACTCCACGCGCGCGCCTACGAAAAAGTGAAGCACCTTCTGCCCGCCGGCTACAAATTCGACGGCCCACGCCGCCACGTCGTGCTGATAGACGAGATAGACAAAGCGCCGCGCGACTTCCCCAATGACATCCTCAACGAGATCGAGGGGATGTACTTCCGCATCACCGAACTCGGCAACGAGAAGGTCGAGGCCGACAAAGAGATGCGGCCCGTCCTGATCCTGACCAGCAACTCTGAGAAGAGTCTGCCCGACGCCTTCCTGCGCCGCTGCGTCTACTACAACATCGAGTTCCCCGGCGAGAAGGAGGGCGGGTTGCGGAAAATCGTCGCCCGCCGTCTCGGCGACTACGTCGGCGAGAGCAGCCCGCTGCTCTCGGACGCACTCGCCCTCTTCTACAAGCTCCGCGAGCGCAACAGCGGCCTGCGTAAGAAGCCCGCGACCGCGGAGTTTCTTGGGTGGCTCATCGCGCTGCGGCTGTCGGGTCTGGGCGCGGGCGACGGTCTCCGGCGGGAAGAGGACGGTAAAGCGACAGAGGCAATAGAAAAAACTCTATGCGTCCTGATTAAGGCGGAGGAAGACCTCGTGCCGGCTAGGGCGATTATTCAGCAATGGCTGCCGAAGAAGAATACGACGCAAGGGGCGTAGGCTTCGCCGAGCGGCTGGGCGAGCTGCTGCCCGATTTTCTCGACGAACTGCGACGCGACAGGTTCAAGCTCGGCGCGGGCGAGTTCATCCTCGCGCAGGAGCTGCTGGTCGCGCTCGCCGCCCGCGGCGCGCTCCCCTGCACGCCGCAGAAGCTGCGAAACTGCCTCTCGCCTCTGGTCTGCACGAGTGCCGCGGAGCAGGAGTCGTTCCAACACCGCTTCGCGCTCTGGGTCGGACAGCACCCGGAGCTTTGGCCGCCCGCGTTTGAAAAAGAGAAGGATAAGGAGAAGGAGCGTGAGGATGCGTCACGCTGGGGCAGATTCAAGGACGCTCTCGGCGTCGGCGGCGCGCGGCGTCGGGCGGTCAGAGTCGCGCTGCTACTAGTCGCCGCGTCGGCTGTCGCACTGTTCGTCTACTTGAGTCAGCCGAAGGTGGGCGTGCTGTCGGGCCGCGTCGTGGGCGAGGACAAAAGCGCCGTCGCGGGCGCGACCGTGACGCTCAGCGGCAAGGCCGTGCAGAGCGGCCCCGATGGGAGCTTCACGCACCGATACGAAGTTCGGGACGGCGAGGCCGAACTGTCCGCCGACCACCCGGAGGCAGGCCGCGTGACGCAAAAGATTCGGCTCGACCGCGCTGACCCGACCCCGCTCGAACTCGTCTTAAAAAAAGCGACGCCAGTGACCGAGCCTGATCCCGCGGTCACGCCTGCGCCCGAGGTCACGCCCACGCCGCCCCCGGTTGTTTATGAGGTTGACGCGGAGGGCTTCCGCCAGATTGTTGCGGGGGCCAACGCTCTGGCGGCGCGGCCAGAGTTCCGACTTGCGGCGACTGGCTGGGCGGGATTCTACGAGCGCAACTACGCGTTCGTGCGCGCGGGGGCGACGCTCGTCTTCCCTGCGTGCTTCCTGCTCTGGTGGGGCTGGAGTTTTTTTCGCCGGCGCATGATTCTGCAAAAGCGCGCCGACCGCCTCGCCCCGCACGTCGAGCGGCTAAGCGTGCGCGGCGCGGGCGAGACGCTGTTCCGCGACGGCCTGCACCGTCGTACGATGCAGAAGCTGCGCCTGCACGACGAGGTCATCTCGCAAGACCTCGACGTGCAGGCGACCGTCACGGCCACAGCCGAGGGCGGCAGCTTCTTCACGCCCGTCTACAGTCTGCGCTACGTCTCGCCCGAGTACCTCGCGCTCGTTGATCGCGCGAGCTTCAGCGACCAGCAGACGCGCTTCATCGACTCGCTGCTCGACCGCATGAGGGACGAGGGCGTCTACTTGGAGCGCTATTACTTTGAGGGGAACATGCGCGCCTGCCGCGAGCGCGACCCCGGCTCGCCGCAGCTCACTCTCTCCGACCTCGCGGCCAAGCACGCAGACCACCGGCTGATGGTCTTCAGCGACGGCGCGGGGCTTGTGGATCAGTTGACCGGCAAGCCCTATCAATTCCTCGACGGGCTGCCGTGGGCCAACAAGGCGCTCTTCACGCCGGAGACGCTCGGCCAGTGGGGCTACCGCGAGCACGCGCTTTCGTTGGACGGGTTCTTCGTCCTCCCGGCAAGCGAGCTGGGCCTCGGTGCATTCATCGAAACGATCCACACCGGCGTCACGGCGAGGCCCCGGACGCCGGAAGGCCCCGCGCGTCGCTTCCCGCGCATCCTGCGCGAGCGGCCAGAGCGCTGGCTGGAGCGGCTCGCACCGACGCCGGATGAGGCCGAGAGACTGCGCGCGCAACTGCGCCACTACCTCGGCGAGGAAGGCTTCTACTGGCTGTGCGCCTGCGCCGTCTACCCAGCGCTCCAGTGGGACGTGACGCTCTACCTCGGCCAACACCTCAGCGACGAGCAGGGCGGGCAGCTCCTGAGCGAGGAGCGTCTGCTTGCGCTCGTTCGCCTACCGTGGTTTCGCCACGGCACGATGCCTGAGTGGCTGCGCGTCGAACTCATTGGCGAGCTTTCGACGGAGCGCGAGCGAGAAGTGCGCGCCGCTTTGGAGCGTTTACTGATCTCCGCGCTCGGCCCGCCGGAGCGTGGCGTGGCGGTGCTGGAGATCGCGCGACGCCTGAGGCGTCGCCTGCGCGAGGCGCTCACCGCCCTCCCGCCGGATCACCCGCTGCAAGACTACGTCTTCCTCTCTTTCGTCTCCGGCGTGCGCCCGACGAGGACGGCGACGAGCGTGCCGCAGGCGCTGCGCCGCCTCTTCTACAAGCGCGGCCTGAGGCCGCTCGGCCCTCGGCCCGCGACGCTCGCCGCCCTCGCACTCCTCTTTGCGCTTGCCGGCTGGCTCGCCGCGCCGCGTTTCCTGCCCGCGCCGCGGAGCAGCCCGCTGCTGCCGACATTCACGCTTGTGGAGAAGGAGGAGCAGACGAATCAGCGCCCGAGCTACGTGCCGCCTTACGCGCGCGGCGAGTTGAGGCTGCGTGATTATCTCGACACGTTCTTCAAGCAGGACGCGCAGACACTCCGTGCGCGCGTCGAGCCTTACCTCTCGGAGGCGGGCACGACGTTGGAAACACTTGCGGGGAGCGGCGACGCCGTAGTGCCACTGCGCCGCCGCGTCTATCTCAAGTGGCTGGACGACGCACTCGTGAATGACGCGAAGTTAGACCGCGACTCCTTAACGCTCACCACCGACTATGCGACTTGGACGGAACAATCAGATTTCGAGGTCATCTACCTACTACCGAAGCCCAAGCCCAAGCCCGTGACGGAGACACAGGGCAGATGCCAGTTGGCGGCGAGCCCGCTTAGAGTCTTCGACCGTCAAACGTTCTTCTCGAAAGAAGAGCCCTTCTTACGGATATTCGGCGGGCTATTCACTCAGAGAGACCTTGACCAGCTTCTTTCCTTCATAGAGAGAGACCCTTGCATGACAGACGTGCGGTGGGCTGCGTACGTTCTGGCGTCCATCCAGTACGAGACTGGCGCAGATGTAACCGGCACCCGCGGGCCTACCCCGTTCCTACCCGGCACGGAGAAGAACACGCTAGATGTCCTAACCAAGCTTTATGAAGGTAGGCGTGACCTCGGCAACACGCAGCCGGGCGACGGATGGAAGTTCCGCGGGCGCGGCTACATTCAGATAACGGGCCGCAGCAACTACGCGAAGTTCAGCGGCCTGCTGGGTCTCACCGGGAACGACGACCTGACGCTATACCCAGACCGCGCCCTCGACCCGGAGATCGCATACCGAGTCGTTTCGGTGGGCATGGTTGAAGGTCAATTTACGGGGAGGAAACTCGGAGACTACATCAACGATCAGGGAGCCGACTACTTGAACGCGCGCAGCATCATCAACCCTGCTGATATACGCACGCGCGCCGACGCGGTTCAGGAGATAGCGCAGAACGCCGCCAAGTGGGAGGAGATTCTGAGGGCGAGTTCAGGCCCTTCGACGCCTACTCCGACCCCGTCTCCCACTCCCACAGCGACACCGACGCCGGCTGGACTGCCGCGTTTGAGGCTGACGCTGCTCGACGTTTACGGCAGTCCGTTGCAGGACAGGGTGAACATCTCTCTGCGGAACAGGGCGCTCGCGAGCGAGAACAAAGAAGCGCGCGGGCTTGACGCGTCGAAAGAGTTGGTAATCGAGAACGTCCGCGGAGCGCCGCAGGGGCTGTATGATCTGATCGTTACCCCGGCGTCTCACCTGCCCGTCAGGCGATTCGTCAACGTGGGGGCGAGCGGCGACACAAGCCTGACGCTCACTCTCCCGGTGAACCCGGAAAAGGTCGTCAGAGTCGAGTTCCCCGAATTCCAATCTTTGTCGCGGGACGCGCAGAGGCTTCTATCCGCCAGCGAGAACGTCGAGTCGTTCATCGGGAAGCGTGGGCAAAACCTCTACAACCTGCTCGACGACAGGCGCAGGGCCACCCTGCTCAACATCTTTACAAAGCTCCGTGCCATCGAGCTGCCCGGCGGGCCATCTGTTCTGGCTCAGTTGCAGGAGCTGAAATCGTTGCGCCCCGACCGCCTATTCGCGACCATCCCGCAGGAGCTGCGCGAACAGGTGAGGGCGGGCGTGTCGGCG
>DASQLL010000298.1:0-3932 GCA_035630035.1 Pyrinomonadaceae bacterium
CCACGGCCAGCAGAGCCAGCGGCAAGCGCGCCCACACCGGACGGACGTTGATGAGAAGGATTTGTTCTGCCATTCGATAGAGGCTAGGGACTAGAGACTAGAGGCTAGTTTTTTCCTTCCAAAGATTTCTATTTCATTGTCAGCGACTTATAAAGGCCACGCAACATCTTGCCGATCTCGTCAAGCCGTCTCAAGAGATCATTCTCCATGCTTCTGTCCAAGAATCCTAAGTCCGCGCTGAGAATGACTTGGGTTTCCAGTTCGGCAACAGAACCCGTGGCGATAGAGATAAAGTGTTTGAATTCGCCAGCGCCTCGACGCGCGTGCCCCTCCGCTAAGTTTGATGGAATGGATACTGCTGCACGGCGCATCTGACTGACGAGGCCGAATTTTTCTTCGTTTGGGTAAAGTGCCGTCGCGGTGTAAATCTCTCTGGTCAGACTCATCGCCTTACGCCACACCTCCAAGTCCCGATAACTTTTAAACGAGGCATTCATTAACTAGCCTCTAGTCTCTAGCCTCTAGCCTCTAGAATTCGTGCCCCACCAGCTCGATCTCGATTCGCATGCGCTTGAGCGTGACGCTCGCCTCCTCGCAGTCGCGCAGTATCTTGCGTACATGCTCCTCTTCGATCTTGGAGCTTGAGATTAGAACCTCCTCGACGTGATGCTCTTCGCAGATGCGGCGCAGTTGGCCGTTGCCGCCGAAGACGCGCAGGCCGTGTATGACCATGCCCTTCTTGTGCGGGTCGTCGTCAACGAAACCGACAGGCGTGTACTGGAGTCGAAGGTTGTTACGCATCTCGCGCAGCAGAAGCTCGCCCGCGTCGCCCGCGCCGTAGATGAGCACGCGGCGGCCCCCGCTCGTCGGCGCGGGGACGAGTCGCCGGAACAGACGGAAGGCCACGCGGCTCCCGGCAAGCATCATGAAGAAGATGAGCGCGTCGAGGACGAAGACCGCGCGCGAGAAGCCCTCGAAGCGGAAGGCGAACAGCAGAGCCAGCACGCTCGCCACCGAACCTGCGATGACCGCCTTCGCATACGTGATCAGATTGTCAACGCTGATGTAGCGCCAGATGCCGCGATACACGCCCGACACCAGAAGCGCGGCCATCTTCACGAAGATGAGCACGGGAATAGTCCGCAGGAACTGTCGCCAAACTTCTTCGGGGAGGTCTGAGCCGAACAGCAGCGCGCACGCGGCGTAGTAGGCGAGGATGATCAGCACGACATCGAGCAGCACCTCGAAGATGCGTCGCTTGTACGACACGTCAACGAGGAACGAGACGAGCGATTTTTCGCGCGCGGCCTGCACCTCCGCCTCGTCGTAAACCTTCACGCCCGCCAAGTAAACGCCTATCAGCGTCAGCACCACCGCGAAGCCCATGACCATCGCGATACCCATGTGATACTCGAACTGCCGCACGAGCATCGCCAGAAGGCCGGACGCCGCCGCGAACCCGTAGAGCATCCACACCGCGCGCCGCTCCGAAAGCCCCAGCGCGACCAGACGGTGCGAGGTGTGGTCGCGCCCGCCGACCGAGACCGAGCGCCCCGCGAGCTTTCGCACGACCGTGACGAGCGTCGTGTCGAAGATGGGTATGAAGAGGACTAGCACGGGGACGGCGATGACGACGATGAAGCTTCGCCCGCGGTCGCCCGACGCCGAGAGCAGCGCCGAGCTTGCGAGGAAGAAGCCTATGAACATCGAGCCGCAGTCGCCCATGAAGATAGAGGCCGGGTTCGAGTTGTAGACAAGAAAGCCGAGGAGCGCGGCGGCGAAGACCGCAAGCATCAGAGCCTCGGTCGTCTGTCCGTTGATGGCGAAGTTGGCCGCGATGAAGGCCGCCGCGATTGCGGAGACGCCCGCCGCCAGCCCGTCCATGTTGTCGAGCAGGTTGATGGCGTTCGTGATCCCTATCAACCAGAATATCGTCACGGCCATCCCGAAGGATGCGCCCCAGCCCCACGGCAGCGTCAGTCCGAAGAAGACGACCGCGCTCGCGCCCAAGACCTGACCGATGAGTTTCTGGTAAGGCTTGATGTGCAGGAAGTCGTCAACCAGCCCTACGAAGAAGAGCGCGGTGCTTGCGCCCATCACGACCCAGCCCTCGCGCGTGTGCGGGACGAGCAGAAGATATGTGGCCGCGACCGCGACGAAGACGGCGACGCCGCCCAACATCGCCGTCGGCTTCTTGTGCCAGCGGTCGGCCTTCGGCTTCGCCACGGCCCCCACGCGGCGCGCGGCGGCGCGCACGACCGGCGTCAACGCAAGCGCGAGCGCGAGCGCGACGGCGGCGGGCACAAGTTGGCTGCTGTCGAAAGGCATTGGCTCGATTCCGAAAACGGTTTCAGGGCGTTTGTGCTAGAAGCTATTAAAGTCGAGGCAATAAATCAAGCGCGTATGCATGGGCGCAGTCCACCGATTTTTTCATACGCCTGAGCGCGCACTACCAAAGCCTGCGGAGCAGGCGTCCAGAATAAAGCCCAGCGTGGAGCCGAAGGCGGAACGCTGGGTGACGTGTCGAATCGTATAGCCAAGCCCGCGAAGGCGGGCGTCAGCTCGCATCCATCAAGCGTTATTGCCACAAATACCGCTCATCAAATTCGACCTCGTTCGCTCGTAAGAAGCTAACGAACTCGTCTTTGAACGTCCGTTCCTTGTGTTTCAACTTTTGCTGTTCGATGTATCTCTTAACGCTCCCCACTTGCGACGCGCTGACCGTGAAAGCCCCGTACCCTTTCTGCCACGTAAAATCTTTAAGGTCAGGAAAAACTTTGTGCATCCATCCTGACGAGTGAGCCTTGAGGTCTCGAATCATGTCTGACAGGGCTTTATCCTGCCGCAGTTTGGCAAAAAGGTGGACGTGGTCTTCCATTCCGTTGATAGCTAACGCCACGCCGCCTTGCTTGCGAACTATGCCGCCGATGTACTCATACAGACGCGGCTGACGCGCTTCCGAGATCAACGGCTCGCGGTCTTTGGTGGAAAAGACGACGTGATAGAGGAGGTTGACGTAGGATTGCGCCATGCAATCACCCTCGCGCGCTGACGCCCGCTCGCGCGGGCTTGGTCTAATTCGGCTCGAATTTAACCCAGCGTTGCGCTACGCTCCACGCTGGGCTTTATTCTGGACGCCTGCTCCGCAGGCTATAACGCCAATTGTGCCCCCCACAAACGCTACCTTTGACGTTATTATGGATGCCTGCTTCGCAGGCTCAATCCCCTTTCGTATGCTCTACCGCTCTCGGTCAGAGACTTGTGTGAAGCACGCGCTCCAGACTTTTACTGTCTTGTGTCCTGCGCCTGCCGCCCACTGTAATGCTCGATGACGGTTTGTAGTATCTGGTCGAGCGTCACAGTGGGGCGGAAGCCGACGAGCGCGTTCACCTTCGAGGTGTCGGGGACGCGGCGCGGCATGTCCTCGAAGCCTTCCTCGTAGGCCTCGTCGTAAGGGACGGTCACTATCTCCGACTTCGACCCCGTAAGCTCCTTCACGCGGCGCGCAAGCTCCATGATCGAGACTTCTTCGGTCGAGCCGATGTTGAAGACTTGGCCGACGGCCCTTTCTTCGTCCATCAGCCCCACGAGAGCGCCGACAACGTCCCTGACGTACCCGAAGCAGCGCGTCTGCTCGCCCGTGCCGTAGACGGTGATGGAGCGGCCCGCGAGCGCCTGCTTGACGAAGGTCGGGATGACCATGCCGTACTGTCCGGTCTGCCGGGGGCCGACGGTGTTGAAGAGCCGGACTACGACGGTCGGCAGTTTCTTCTCGCGCCAGTACGCGAGCGCGAGGAACTCGTCAATCGCTTTGGAGCATGCGTAAGACCAGCGGCCCTTCGTCGTCGCGCCCATCACGAGGTTGCCGTCCTCGCGAAACGGAACTTCCGTCGAGAGGCCGTAGACTTCCGAGGTCGAGGCGACCAGAACCT
>DASQLL010000299.1:0-4504 GCA_035630035.1 Pyrinomonadaceae bacterium
TCTGGCTTCTGCTGCTCGGCATCTTTCTCCCGCTCATGGCCGCGCACCTCTGGCTCTCGGCGGCGCGCGACGGCCTCGCCGCAACGCTCAAGCGGATACATCGAGTGATTGCTCGCGCCTTCGCGCCGCGCTCGCTTCTAATCTACGTCGTCGGCCTCTTCGTCTTCGGGCTGATGCCTTACTTCGTCCTCTTCACGCGCACATCCGTCTCGAACGGCTGGGTCGAGCTGCTGCTCTTCGCGCTGCGACTCGCGCTCGCCTTCATCCTCACGCTCTGGGGCTGGACGATCACGCTCGGCGCGCTCGCCCGCGCGACGCCGACGCCTGACGAGATTGTGAGCATGCCCGTCCCAGCCGAAAGCGCGGCGGCGACGGACGTTACCGCGAATGACGAAGAGGCGCGTGGCGAGGCGGCGGCCTGAGAAGAATATGACGAGCCTCGTCAAAACCACGCTGTTGACGGCATCGCTCGCCGTGCTGCTCTTAACGCACGGCGCGGCGCGCGGGCTGGAGCCTGAAGGCCCGCCGTCTGACGTGAAGGATGCGCGGCTCGCAACCATCCTCGCGCGCGTAGGCGAAAGCGTTGAGCGTTACCATCGCGGGATGTTCAGCATCGCCTTCACGGAGACGTTCAGAAGCGAGGAGCTGAAGAAGGACATGACGCCGAAGAAGTCGAAGGAGTTCGTCTACGAGAGCGTCATCCTGCGCGAGAGCCTCTCGGACGAGACGGACGACTACTTCGCAAAGACCGTCAGGCGTATCAAGACCGTTAACGGCAAGCCCGCGAAGAAGGACGAAAGCGGCGTGCCGCCCGTCTCGACTCCCGGCGAGTTCTTAAACTTTCTCCTTCCGAGCATTCAGAAGCTCTACGAAATCTCTTTCGAGGGCGAGGACACGTTGCGCGGGCGCAAGGCTCTCCGCGTCCGAGTGCAGCGGCCCGGCGACGTGGAGCCGAAGGTCGAGTGGAAGGGAAGGTCGTTCAGGGTCGGCGCGCCGACGCTGATGACAGTCTGGGTGGACGCGGAGAGCTTCGACGTGCTTCAGGTCGAGTCGCGGCTCTCGGAAGCGTTCGAGTTCGACAGCCCGCGCGCCTTCAGCGCAGGCCCGTTCGGTCGCTTCGGTCCCTCGCGCCGGCTCAGGTACGCGCGCGAGGACTACACCGTGCGCTTCCGGCCCGTGCTGTTCAAAGACCCCGAGCAGACGCTTTTGCTTCCCGAACGCGCCGAGTGGATAACGGTCATCGAAGGCGCAAGCCGCCCGCGCAGGCGCACCACGCTCTCCTTCACGAACTACCGACGCTTCGTCTCAGACGTGAAAGTGATCGAAGAGAGCGGCCCGGATGAATAAGGCAAAAGGCAAAAGGCAAGAGGCAAAAGGCAAAAGTGAAAGACGGTTCGCTCGAATCCCGTCTTCACTTTTGCCTTTTGCCTTTTGCCTCTTGCCTTTTGCCTTCGCCATCCTGCTGCTCGCGTGGACTCTGCCCGGCGGGCCCGGCGAAAGACGAGGCGCGCGCGTCGCAGCGCCTTTGAGCGACGAAGAGATTGACGCGGAGTTGCAACGCACTGCGACGCGCGCTCTGGGCGGGCGCGAGGGGACGATTCTGGTCCTCGACGCGCAGACGGGGCGCGTGCGCGCGGTCACGAATCCACACGACGCTTTCTCGGAGGCGACTCCGCCCGGCTCGACCATCAAGCCTTTCACGATGCTGACCGCGCTGCGCGCCGGAAGTCTCGACGAAGACTCGCACGCCCTCTGTCGCGGCACGTACCAACGCGACGGCTTCAAGATCGCGTGCGCGCATCCGCGTTACAACACAACGTTCGGCCCGTCGCAGGCGCTCGCTAATTCCTGCAACTACTTTTTCGCGCGCGCCGCCGAAGTAGTCGATGGGGGCGCATACGCGCGCACGCTCGCGTCCTTCGGCTTCGGCGCGCAGACGCGCGGCGAAGAAGGCGACGAGACCACGGGCCAACTCCCGCGCGATGTGCCGCGCGTCCCTGAAATGCTCGGCGAGAGCGAAGCCTTGCGCGTCAGCCCCGCGCAGCTCGCGACCAGCTACGCCGCGCTCTTCAACGGCGGACGCCTGCTCGCCCCGCTTCGCTCGCGCGCCGAAGGCTTCGAGCCGCGCGAGCGTGCGCGCATAGAGGTCGCGCCGCAACACCGCGCTCTCATTCTCGCGGGGATGCGCGGCGCGGTCGCATATGGCACGGCTTCGCGCGCAGGGCTGGCGACGCTTCCCCTGTACGTCTTCGGCAAGACAGGCACTTCGACGCCGCGCGGCGACTGGCGCGCGCAAGGCTGGTTCGTCGGTCTCGCCGCGAGCGAAAATTCCGGCGAGGACAAAGCCGCGCCCGAAAGCGTCCGCCTCGTCGTCCTCGTCCACATCAAACGCTCGCGCGGCTCGGACGCGGCAGACGCCGCGCGCCCCGTCTTCGAGGCTTACGCGCGTCTCTTGCATGGACAGGGAGACGGGGGGGCAGGGAGATGGGGAGACGGGGAGACGGGGAGACGGGGAGATGAAGAACAAGACATCGCCGCGTCTCCGCGTCTCCCCGTCTCCCCGTCTGAAGTGATCGTGCGCGTGCGCCTGTCGCGCGGGGACGCAACGCTCGCGCTCGCGCTCGACGACTACATCTTCGGCGTGCTTGCGGCTGAAGCGAGCGTCGAGACCGAGCTTGAATCGCTCAAGGCTCTAGCCGTCGTCGCGCGCAACTACGCGCTCAAGAACCTTCGGCGACACGCGCGCGACCACTTCGACCTCTGCGACACGACGCATTGCCAGCGTTTCATCCCCGTGACGAACGAGGGCGCGCGTCCCGAATTTTACGAGCTTGTGCGCCGCGCCGTGCGCGAGACCGAGGGCGAGGTCTTGCGGACGGCGGCGGGCCGCACGGCTGAGGTCTACTTCAGCGCGTCGTGCGGAGGTCGAACCGCCGACCTCGCGAAGCTCTGGGGCGTGCGCGACGCGCCCGCGCACCTGCGCGGCGTGCGCGACGACTTCTGCGCCGGAGAGCGCGCGCCCTGGACGGACGTGATACCGTCGGCGCGTCTCGTCAAAGCGCTGCAAGCAGACGAGCGCAGCGACGTTGGCTCAAGGCTCGACGCGGTGCGCGTGCTTCGCCGCGACTCTTCGGGCCGCGCGCAGGTGGTCGCGCTCGAAGGCGAGCGGCGTCGGCTTTTGAGCGGCTGGGACTTCAAGATAATCGTCGGTCGAACGCTCGGCTGGAACGTCCTGAAAAGCTCGCGCTTCGAGGTCGGGCGAGCGGGCGCGTCCTTCATCTTTCGCGGCACGGGCTTCGGCCACGGCCTCGGCCTATGCCAGACGGGCGCGCACGTCTTAGCATCGCGCGGCGCGTCCTACCGGCAAATCCTCGCGCAATATTTTCCGGGGACGAGCGCGGGGGAATTGCGGAATGCGGATTCGGGGGAATTGCGGATTGCGGATTTCGGATTGCGGATTGTTGAAAACGCTTCTGACCCTCAACCCCTTTTCGTGAAAGCGTCGCTAGAGACGAGCAATGGGACAACCGAGCAATCCGATTTCAAATCCGCAATCCGCAATCCGCAATCCGCAATCGCAGCGTCCGCAATCCGCAATCAGATGTCGAGCGAGCATTTTCGCGTGAGCTACCCTGCGCGCGGCTCGCGGCGCGAGGTCGAGTCGGTGCTGCGCGCGCTCGAAGCGGCGCACGCGGACGTGTCGCGCCGTCTTGAGAGAGCCTCGCTCGGCTCGCCGCCCTCGATGACCGAAGTGACGATTCACGAGACGACAGGCGACTTCGTCGGCGCGACGGGGCGGCCCGCGTGGGTTGCCGCGACTACGACAGGGCGGCGCATAGATACGCAGCCAATCGCCGTCCTGCGTCGGCGCGGCGTGCTGGCGCAGGCGTTGCGCCACGAGTTCGTGCATGTCGCGCTCGAAGCGCTGAGCGGCGGACGCGCTCCGCTCTGGCTCGTCGAGGGCTTGGCCGTCTTCGTCGCGGGCGAGGGGCCTGCGCTCGCGCATGGCGTGCCGAAGTTGAAAGTCACACTCGACGAGCTGGAGCAGAAGATCGCACGGCCCGCGTCGGCGCGCGAGATGCGCGAGCTTTATGCAGCGGCCTACGCGGAGGTGGGCGCGCTCGTTCGTCGCGACGGCGAGTCGAGCGTCTGGCGTCGCGCCGCGCGCTAAGGTTTGTTAGGAGTCGCGTTCAAGGATTTGCGTGGGCGCGGTCGCGCGCGTGATAATTCGCGAAGGATGTTACTGTACCGCGAGCGGGCCAGAGGCGGAAACGCGACCGTCAGGGAGCGTGTCAGGCGCGGCATCACAAGACACGCTCCCTGACGGTCGCGTTTCCGCCTCTGGCCCGCTCGCGGTACTGTACTTGAGCTTTCATGGAATCTTCCGAAACAAAATCGAACCGCTTCGCAGCCTTCGCGTGGGTCGTGACCGCGCTCACGCTCGCGGTCATCCTTTGGGGCGCGTATGTGCGCGCGTCGCGTTCGGGCGACGGGTGCGGGGCGC
>DASQLL010000300.1:0-2443 GCA_035630035.1 Pyrinomonadaceae bacterium
GCGCCGCTGTCGTGGTCGGGCGAGATTGATTTCGGATACCTTCTGGCGCGCGACACGTGGGGGCGCGGCTATGCGACCGAGATAGGACGCGCCGCGCTCCGGCACGGCTTCGAGCGATTCGGCTTCGCGGAAGTCACGGCCAGCGTCGCGCCCGAACACGCGCCCTCGCGACGTGTGCTTGAGAAACTGGGCTTCGTTCTCAAAGGGATGGAAGTCCAGCCGGGCGACGACGACGAGTCCGCAATCTACGTCGCGTCGAGACCGAACGGCGACAAAACATCGCGCTGACTTTAGAACATCGCGCCGACTTTTCGGCCCGCGCCCCCGCGCCAACCTCAGATGCTCTTCAAATCCGACCCCGACGCGATTCATTCGTACCTTGCCGACGCGAGCAACCTCGCGGGCGGGCGGGCCGCGCGCGTCCTCGTGCCTGAGAGTTCCGAGGAAGTGGCCGCCGCGCTCGCGTGTGCGACGCGCGACGGCACACACGTAACAATCGCGGGCGCGGGCACGGGCGTCGTCGGCGGGCGCGTGCCGCTCGGCGGCGTCGTGATTTCGACGGAGAAGTTGAACCGCATCGGCGAGATCGTTCTTGAAGACGGCGGCGGACGCGCGATTGCAGGTGCGGGCGTCGTGCTTTCGGATTTTCAACGCGAGACGCGCGCGCGAGGACTTCTCTATCTGCCCGACCCGACCGAGGCGAGCTGTTTTCTCGGCGGGACTGTCGCGACGAACGCGTCCGGCGCGCGCACGTTCAAGTATGGCCCGACGCGCGCGTATGTGCGCCGCCTGAAAATCGCGCTGGCGGGCGGCGACGTTCTTGATCTCCGTCGCGGCGAGATTTTCGCGGACGCGGAAGCGCGCGTTCGCGTCCCTCTCGACGGAGGCCGAAGCATCGAGGCGCGACTCCCTTCGTACACGATGCCCGCGACGCGCAAGCACGCCGCCGGCTACTTCGTCGCGCAGGGGATGGACCTCGTAGACCTCTTCATCGGAAGCGAAGGCACGCTCGGCGTCGTCACAGAGGTCGAAGTCTCTCTGCTGCCACGGCCCGAAGGCGTCCTGTCGGGCATCGTCTTCTTCAAGGCGGAAGAAGACCTGCTCGCGTTCGTGCGCGAGGCGCGCGAGCGTTCGCTTCGGACGCGTGATGAGAGTGTTGCTGTCAACACGTCCAGTTCGGCGGCGGGCGCAGGCTCCGACGAAGTCGAGCTTGACGCGCGCGCGCTCGAATACTTCGACGCGGAGTCGCTGAAGTTTTTGCGGGAGCGTTATCCGCTCGTGCCTTTGCGCGCGGCGTGTGCGATCTTTTTCGAGCAGGAGACCACGCAAGAGACGGAAGAGCGTTTGATGGGCGCGTGGCTGAGCCTGCTAGAAAGGCACGGCGCGCTCGCGGACGACTCGTGGTTCGGGACGAACGTTCACGACCGCACCGAGATGCGCGCGTTCCGCCACGCGCTCCCCGTGATGGTCAACGAATGGCTCGCGCGTCGCGGCCAACGGAAAGTCTCGACCGACATGGCCGTGCCGGACGAGGCGTTCCCGCAGATGCTCAAGTTCTACAAAGACGCTCTGCGCGAGAGCCGCTTGCAGTACGTCATCTTCGGCCACATCGGCGACAATCACGTCCACGTCAACATACTGCCCCGCGACGACGTTGAGGCAGTCGCAGCGCGCGAGCTTTACATGCGTTTCATACGACGCGCCGTCGGGCTTGGAGGCACGGTCTCGGCGGAGCATGGCGTCGGAAAGATCAAGCGCGAATACCTGCGCGAGTTGTACGGCGAAGGCCACCTGCGCGAGATGGCCGACCTCAAACGCGCCTTCGACCCCGCCTGCGTGCTTGGGCGGGGAAATGTCTTCGCGGAAGAGTTTTTAGGATAGAATCTTTCTCGTGAGCAGCGTTCAATTAACGGAGAAAACTGAGAGCGCGCCGGTCATGCTCTACGACGGCGTGTGCGGCTTTTGCAACAAGAGCGTGCAGATGATTCTCGACCACGACCGGCGCGGGACGTTGCGCTTTGCAGCGTTGCAGAGCGACTACGGCGCGGGCGTCATCGAGCGGCACGCGGAGCTGCGCGGCGTTGATTCGGTAGTCTTCGTTGAAAGCTCGGAAGGCGTCGAGCGCGTGTTCGTTCGCTCCGACGCGGCGTTGCGCGTCGCTTCGTATCTGGGCGGCGCGTGGAAGATTTTGCTCGCGGCGAAAGTTTTGCCGAAGTCGTTGCGCGATTACTTCTACGATCTGTTCGCGCGTAATCGCTACAAGATGTTCGGCAAATACGACTCGTGCATGTTGCCGCCGCCTGAAGTTCGCTCGCGCTTTCTGGACGTTTGATCTCAACCTGTTCGCTCGATAATTCTTATGCTTCGCTTCACCACCGCGGGGGAATCGCACGGGCGCTCGCTGGTCGCCGTCGTCGAGGGTCTGCCTGCGGGACTCGCCGTC
>DASQLL010000301.1:0-2334 GCA_035630035.1 Pyrinomonadaceae bacterium
AACTCGTTGACGAGCCGTTCGAGCGCGCCGCGCGCAGCCTCAACCCTTTCGGCTCCGAGCGTCGCGGCGTGAAAGTCGAAATCGTCCCACTCGCGGTCGCCCGTTCGGAACTCGACCGCGCGCCAACGCTTCTGCTTGAAGAAGCCAGTCGTCTGCGGCACGCGCTCGTCCTCGACCCAAGCGAGGCGGAAGGCCGTCTTCACGTCGGCCAAGACCGTCACGGGCGTCGCGCCCACGGGGCTTATCTCTTTGACCTTGACCGCGCCCGTACTTAGTTTGAACCCCGGCGCTGCCGCGATGACGCGCCGCGCATCCTTCTCGTTCAAGGCGGGCTTCGGCTTCTTCGGCTTCTTCTGCGCCGCCGCCGCGGAGGAGACTAGAAGGCAAAAGGCGAAGGCGAGTAGGCAGTAGGCAGAAGGCAGTAGGCAGAAACGAAGCGCCCGCCATCGCAGCACGTGCTTTTGTTGTTGCCTTCTGCCTTCTGCCTTCTGCCTTCTGCCTTCTGCCTTCATCTTTTCAGTTTTCCGGCGGCGGGATAACGCCGAAGCGCGACATGAGGCGGTCGGCGGCGTCGCGCGCGGCCTGTTCGAGTTGAAGCTGCGACGGGTACTGCTCGACGCGCCGCGAAGGCACCGGAACGCGCACGCCTCCGATGGTCGTCGTCGGGCGGTACGGGCGCTGCATGATCGTGTCCGTGTACTTGAGGTCGCCCGACTCCGGCGCGTAGACGTAGGTCTTCAGAAGCAGCGTGCGCGAATCAACGCGCCCGATGCTCGCCTCGCCCATTGCCGCGCGCTCCTCCTCCATCTCGAAGAGGACGACGAACACATCGCGCTCCTTCTTCGCGCGCTCGCGTGCCTCCCTTCGCCCGCCCTTGCCCCCGCGCGAAACCGACACGGCGCGCGGCTGGCCGAGGCGTTGCATGAAGGCGTCTATCACGGCCTGCTTCGCGCCAAAGTCCAGATTGAGCATGGCGGTGTCTTGCTCGACGACGACAAAGCTGACGATCACGTCCGAGGGTTTTGTCGCGCGCGGCTTCGACTCCGACTCCGACTCGGCCTGCGGCGTGGCTTCGGGCGCAGGCGTCGCCGCGGGCTTGGGCGCGCGGCGACCCGACTGAGCCGACGCGACCGACGCGAGCGCGCACAGCGCGAGAGCGAGTAGCGCAAGCACCGGCCATCCGAATGCAGCCGTGCGCCTGATCGAGAACTGTTGCTTTGTCATCTGTCTTTCCTCCGCCATCTTTGACGGCGGGAGCGGACTGCCGGGCTGCCCCGCAGGCGCATGTTTTATTGCGCGCCCTGCGACTTGCTGATGAGCATTCGGAGCATGACCTGAAGCTGGGATGTCGTGAACGGCTTGGGGAGGAAGACGACCGCGCCGGCGGCGAAGCTGTCGGACGAGAGCTTCGGATTCTGCTCGGCGGTCATCATCATCACAGGGATTTTCATCAGCCGCTTCTCCGTCTTCATGTAGCGGACAAGCTCCGGCCCCTGTATGTGCGGCATCATCACGTCGAAGACGCACGCGTCGAACTCGACGCCCGTCTGCAAGAGCCTGTAAGCATCGCGCCCGTCGCGCGCGGGCACTACCTCGTAGCCCTCCTTCTCGACAATCGCAGTCACCAGACGCAATATCGCCGGGTCGTCGTCGGCCACGAGTATGCGGCGTGAGGGTGGGTCTTGAGAGGACACTTCTGCAACCTCCGGTTCTCAGATTGCGGATTGCGGATTGCGGATTGCGGATTCGTCGAACCATATCTTTGAATGTGCGACGAGACGTGCAGGTAGGCACGTTTGATAAAATCCGCAATCCGCAATCCGCAATCCGCAATTCATATTGTTTCCACCGCCCGTCCGCTCTCGTCGGCGCGCGCGAGTCGCGCGGCGAGCGTGATGGCGGCGACCATGCTCGAATGCTCTGCGACGCCGCGTCCCGCGATGTCGAAGGCCGTGCCGTGATCCACCGAGGTGCGTATGAACGGCAGGCCCAATGTTACGTTGACCGCCTCGCCGAACGAGAGACATTTGACGGGGATCATCGCCTGATCATGGTAGCACGAAATCACCGCGTCAAACTCACCGCGCGACGCGCGCAGGAAAACCGTGTCCGCCGAGTACGGCCCCGAAACGTCAAGCCCTGCGTCGCGGCACGCCTCGACCGCGGGAGCGATCTCCGCCGCCTCTTCGACGCCGAACAGCCCGCCCTCCGCGCCGTGCGGGTTCAGCGCCGCGACCGCGATGCGCGGATCGCGGATGCCCCAGCGCCGCAGCTCGCGATCCGTGAGTCGCACCACGCGCTCGATCCGCTCGCGCTCGACGAGCCGGATCGCCT
>DASQLL010000302.1:0-8840 GCA_035630035.1 Pyrinomonadaceae bacterium
GCAGACATCCTGCACGAGCGCGCGGGCGGAGTAACGGCACCGCCGCAGGAGTCGCAGTTGGTCAAGAGGTCGGTTAGCAGGGACGGTCTCGTCAAGGCCCTGCAACTGGACGGACTGTCGGTGGAAGAACTGTCTAACCTCATCAAACTGCGCGGCGTGGCTTTCAAGGTTACGCCGGAGGTAGAGGCGGAACTTCGCGAGGCGGGCGCGACGCCCGAACTCATCGCGACCGCGCGCGCGAGTTACCGCGACACGTCGCTGGAGCGCAGGGTCGAGACCGTCAACACGCGCAACCACCGCGAAGACTACGAGCGCGCGGCGGCTCGCGCGGGCAAGAACGTGCGCGCCGTCGTCTCCACGGATAAGGGCGCGCTCACGATTGAGCTTCTGGCGGAGGACGCTCCGCTAACCGTGGACAACTTCGTGCAGCTCGCGCGCAGGAACTATTTCAACGGGATAACGTTCCACCGCGTCGTGCCGAACTTCGTCATACAGGGCGGCGACCCGCGCGGCGACGGCAACGGCGGCCCCGGCTACCAGATTCGCTGCGAGATAAACATGGCGCCTTACGGTCGCGGCGCTGTGGGCATGGCTCTGTCGGGCAAGGACACGGGCGGCTCGCAGTGGTTCGTCACGCACTCGCCGCAGCCGCACCTCGACGGCGGCTACACGGTCTTCGGTCGCGTCGTCGAAGGGCTTGAAGTTGTTGACCGCATCGCGCGCGGCGACCGCATCCGCGGCATACAGATAATCGAGTCGAAGATGAACCGAAAGTAGAAGGCCGTAGGCCGTCGCCGAGAGATGTTCGATCTCTCGCGGGCGGCGAGTGAAAGCCTTTGAGCAAGTCGAACGAAAAACGCGGGGTGCGGAATTTGAGAGTGACGCTGTGCGTCGTTCTCGCCTCCGCGCTTCTCGCAGCGACGCACGCCCCCCGTTCGCAAGCTAACTCCCGCGCGCAACAACCCGCCCGCGCGAAGCAGTCCGTAGAAGCCAAGCAGCCCGCGGACGCGAAGGCCGAGCGCGCGCAGTACAGCATCACTCTCAACCTCGACTTCGACGCGCGCACATACGCGGGCAGGGAGCGCGTCCGTTGGATCAACCGCGACGACCGACCGGCCTCCGCCGTCTACTTCCACCTCTACCCGAACATGCGCGCAGAGGACGAGCGCGCGGGCGCGCAAGCCCCGCCCGACTCGTCCGCTCCGGTCGAGCCGCGCCTCGAAGTCACGGAGGCGCGCGTTGCGGCTTCCGCTCAAACGCTCTTCTTCGCGCTCGAAGACGACGGCGCGACGATGCGCCTGCAACTGCGCGAGGCTGTGCCCGCGGGCGGCGCGGTCGAGATAGAGCTTTCGTTCAAGGGCACCGTCCCCGAAATTGACGCCGACGAGACGAGCCTGAGCGCGCACGTCGTACAGCAGGTCGGTGCCGCTTTGCGCGACACGCGCGAAGTCCGGCGCGCGCGCGACACCAACTTCGTCTCGCGCGGCGTGATGCTCTTGGGGAGCTTCTTCCCCGTGCTGGCCGCGCGCGCCGGGGGCGACTGGCAACGCAGGGTCGAGCCGAGCGTCGGCGATTCGTTCTTCGCAGATGTCGCCGACTATCAGTTGACGGTCAACACGCTCGGCGAGATTGCCCTGTTCACTTCGGGCGAGGAGTCGGGCAACTTGGAGACGAGCCGCAACAGCAGCCGCGCATTCAAGGGCGAATCTATGCGCGGCTTCGCTTTGGTCGCGGGCCGGGGCCTGCGCTCGGAGGAGCGCGAGGTCGGCGGCGTGCGCGTGCGCTCGGTCTTCACGGCGGAGCATGAGAAGGTCGGGCGGCGCGTTCTTGCGTTCGCGGCGGACGCGGCGCGCGTCTACACCTTGCGCTTCGGCGCGCTGCCCCTAAAGACCGTGACGGTCGCCGAATCACCGCTCGTCGCGGGGTTCGGAAGCGCGGACTTCGCGGGACTCGCCGTCATCGCGAGCGCGTTCTACGTTGACTTCGACTCGCCCACGATGCGCTCGATGCCGGAGCTTGTGCGCGAGCAGCGCGCGAGCGTGGAAGACAGCCTTGAGTTCGCCGCCGCGCAGGGCGTCGCGCAGCAGTGGTGGGGCGAGGCCGTGGGGAGCGATCCTGCGCGCGAGCCTGTTCTTGACGAAGCCTTAGCGCAGTGGTCTGCGCTGCTCTACGTGCAGGACACGCACGGCGAGGAGCGCGCGGGCGCGGTGCGCGACGATCAGATGCGCGGCGTCTATCAGGTCTATCGAACGTTCGGCGGCGAAGACCGCGCGGCTGACTCGCCCTCGCGCGAGTTCCGCAACTCTTTCCAGTACGCGGCAATCGTCGCGAGCAAGGGCGCGCTCATGTTCGTCGCGCTCCGACAGCTTCTCGGCGAGGAGAAATTCTTCAAGGCTCTGCGGAGCTACTACGAAGCGAACAGGCTCGAAGTCGCCGAGCTTGACGACCTGCGCGCGGCCTTCGTCGCCGAGGCCGAGCTACTGCAAAGACGCATGGTCACGCGCACCTTCAACCGCTGGCTCAACGAAAAGCGCGGCGACGAAGACATCGCCCCGCCCAACCCCCAACTCGCCGCCGCCCTCGGCATCGCGACCGAACAGCAACAGCAGAACGGCAAAGACCGCAACGCCTTCTCACGCCTCGGCAGATTCTTCTGGCGTCAGATGACGCGCATCCGCTGATTTTCAACCCACCTTGTTCGCTAAAGCCCTAACTACATAGGGTTTGGCACTAACCTCTCTCCACTTCCCTGAGTCTTACTGGTACGATTCTGGCACGGATAGGCTGTGCAGCGACGGAGGTCGCCGCCAAAAGCCCGTCGTCAGTCGGGTGAACGTAGCGCTCTGTCTGCTTGGTGTTGGAGTGCCCCATCAGTCGAGCAATCTTCTTCAGGTTAACGTCTGCGTCTCCCAACCGCGAGCCGTATTCGTGGCGCAGGTCGTGAAAGCGGAACCCCTCAATTCCTGCGCGCACGCACGCCTTGCGGAAGAAGTGGTCAACAGTACCGCGCTTCAATCTTCGTCCCTGCTCATCTGCGAAGAGATGACTGCCCTGCGCCGCTTCCCAGAGTCGCTGGAGTAGTTCTCCGACCTCTTTGCTCATCGGCACGCCCTCGGTCTTGCGCCTGTCGCGCTTCCACTTCGGGTTAACGACGAAGATGCGGTTGCGGCTAAAGTCCACCGCCGTCTTTTCGAGCGCAATTATCTCTCCCTGACGAAAGCCCGTCCAAAGTGCCATTTGAATCATCGGCTTCAGAAATGGCGGGTCTTGCTCGGCGCTCTCAAGCAGCGCCTTCTCTTCGTCTTGTGACAGACGCCTTTCGGGCGCGTCTTCGGCTTCGAGGTGTTTCACCTTGCTGCACGGGTTCTCGCGGACGAACCTGTGCCGGGCAGCGAGCGTGAAGATGCCCGAAAGCGTCGTCAACTCGGAGTTGACTGTGTGCAGCGAGCGAGCGTCGTCGTACTTAGTTTCTTTCCCTGCGCGCTCGCGCTTGAAACGCTCGACGGCGAGCGCCGAGATTTGACCGAGCGTGCGTCCATCGAAGTATTCACAAAGCATCACAGCGTGCAACATGTGTTTGTAGTGACTCGAAGCCTTGCTGTTCTGCTCAGACCACGGTAGATAAATCTCGTTCACGAATTGCGGGAAAAGCATTTGTCTGCCCTTCCCGCCGTACACCCCTTCGTGAACTTCCTGCCGCGCCCTGCGCTCCGCGTCCTCGGCCTGCTTTTTCGTCCGCGCGGTCTTGACGGTCTCCTTGTACGGCACGCCGTCAACATCGAACTTGAAGAAGTAACTTCCCAGACGGATTTTGCCCGTCTTCTTGTCCTTCCATTTTCTTCGGTAAACCGGCATGGTCGCCTCCTCTGTTGAAGCGGTTGCAGCCATCACACAGGAAGCGTGACGGATACTATCATTTAGCCGGCGAGTTTCAACCTCTGGCGCGCGCCTTCCCTCTCGGCCCACTCTTCGATTGCTTTGCGCTTGTACCGCGGCGCACCGCCAGCGCGCGATTCGGGAAATGGGTTGCTATCGGGCGCGCGCGCGCAGACCACTCGGCGATGCTACGCTCGGAAACGTCCAGATACGTCGCGGCCTCTGCGCGCGTGAGATATGACTTGCTCGCGATCAGGTGTTGTTCGGCGATGGCTTGGCGCGTGGCTTCGTCAATATCGTCGGTGGCAGGGGCAACCCCGCGCGCACTGCCCATAGGCTCAAGCTCTTCAGCGACCGTCTCGCGGACAAGGAGGCAGAATTTTTCTTTGAACTCGTCAAAGAATTGGTGAACTGCGTCTCGACTCATATCAACCCCTCGTTGAAAGACTCTACACAACCAGCTCGCTCAGGCGTTCCCTGAAGGTGCTCATTGGGCTGCTGAAGGTGCTCAAAGTCCAGCGCATGAGCACCTTCTGCCAAATTGTTGTCGTAAGTACCTTTATCCGTGTGGTTTGCCAGAAGATGCTCATCATTGGTTATTTGAGGATCTTCAGCGGAATGATGAGCACCTTCTGGGAGTGCCCACCCCCAACGTTGCGAACCGCCGCCGAAGCGTCCGCCCTCTTTCACGACTCGCACACCGAGTGCGCGCTGGGCGCGCCGCAACGTGCTCTCCGAGATACCCGCCTGTCTCGCCTCGGCTTTAACTTCTTTCGAGCGGCGGAGTCCGACTGCTAATGCGTCGCGCAAGAAGTCCGTCGCTTCAGCCAGTGCGCCGCGCTCTTCATCGTCAGAGGGAATTGAGAGGATGCGTCCCGCGGTCAGCGTGCTCGCGCCAGTCCAGAAAAATTGCCCATCCTCCAGCTTGTAGCCGACGGCCTCGCCGTGCGGCGCGAGGTTGTTCTTGATCTGGACGATTGCCCGCTTCGTCGTTTCGTCTGGGTCTTGTCCGACGAGCAGGACGGAGCGGGCGGCTGCCGCGAAATCAATCGAGCCGATGCCTGCGTTCAGGGTATGTCCTCCTCCGCGAGACTTGCCCAAGTGCCGGACGGCCACCATCGCGCAGTTCTGCTTTTGCGCGATGGCTGCCAGCGGCGCGGATATGGCCCTGCACTCGTTCGCACGGTGGATGTCTACCTTGCCACCGGTGAAGGCAAACAACGGATCGATGATGACGAGGACAGGAGCGTGATCGATGATCGCAGCCTCAAGTCTCAAGAGTCCCGGTTCGTCGAATGTTAGTGGTTCGGCTAACGCTAAGACTCGCGACACGTCGGCACTGTCCGCATCGAGCCGGGGTCGCAGCGTGTCGCCAAGTCCATCCTCAGCTGAGAGCATCAGCACGTTGCCCGGCTCGAACGGGTCAGCGCCCGGCAAGCCTCGCCCGTTAGACACAGCGGAAGCGAGCGCACAAGTGAGCCACGACTTGCCCAAGCCCGGATCGCCTTCAAGGATAGTCAGCTTGCCGAGCGCGATGTATGGATGCCATAGCCAGTGGACGGTTTCTGGTTCGACATCAGCCATGCGAACGATTTGCAGCGGGGAGCCTTCTAGGGTTTGAGATAGACACTCCTGCGCGCTTTCGGCGAGGGCACGCAACTCGTCAGGCGAGTGCCCCGCGTCGAGCCAATCGCTCACATCGCCTTTGAGTGGAAGGTTCGGGAGTTCGACGATACGCACGCTTGAGGCTATGCCTCGCAGAGATTTTGCGACCTGCTTGGCGTGCTTCCTACCCGGCCCGTCATTATCTGGTGGGATAACCACGTTACGACCGCGCAAGTGTTCGCTGTACTCGCCGCGCCACTTGCCAGCGCCGCCCGCCTTTGTGGTTGCTACCAACCCGAGCGCTGCAAGCCGGTCGGCGTCTTTCTCCCCTTCGACGATGAAGACGAGTTGCTCGGGATCGGCGGCAAGTAATTCAGGGAGCCGATAAGGGACACGCCGCACGCCGTCGAGCTTATGAACCCACCCGTCGCCGTTGGGTCGTCTCTGGCTGAAGCCTTTCGGCTCATATCGAAGTGCCTGATAAAGCAGAACGCCGTGCTCGTCGCGGTAGTCGTAAGCCTCGATGGTTCGGCGCGCGCCCTGTCTTTCATAAACTTGAGAGCCGATGCCGACGGCGCGACATATAGCCTCGAAGGTGCATCCGGCATGACAGTAAAGGAGCAGCCGCCCCCCTTCGCCTTCGCTAATGCTCAAGCTATTGCGATGGTCGTCGTGCGCGGGGCAGAGAGCTGAATATCCATCCCCTGAGCGCCGCACATTTCTGAATCTATCTAGAATGTCTTGGACGCTCATGACCACCCCCTTTGAAACTGACTTACGCATCATTTGCACAAGAAAGGTCGAAGGCGGCGACCACACAACGCGACTACTGACGCGCTGATGCCGCCGCGCCGCGACCTGTGCTGGTGACAGCGGTTACAAAGATAGGTATGGAATCTCTTGCTACAAAGGCGGGACTCGTTTAGAGTAGTCATGCTAATTCAGAACCCTCTTTCGAGGGACGGCCCGGCGTTGGCAGCGCCGGGTTTTCTTTTTCCGTCCCAAAGATCAAAGCCCGGTTCGCGGCGACCACTCCACGAACCGGGCTTTGACTTTTTCAGGACGGGCAGCGCGCCCGTCACCTGAAGAAATCTTTCTAGCGCATATGTGGTCGGCGCTTATTGCTCAAAGGGCCGATGAGAATTCATCTCATCGGCCCTTTTTTACCACGCGCGGTTGTGTCCTGTGATGGAAGAGATAATTGAAAAATCTCCCCCACATTCCAACTATGATCTAAGTCTACTAAACATGCCAGGCCATCTTCCAAAGTTCCCGCAAATTCCTGCTTGGCGACATTTGGTCAATCTCTTGTAGAGAGTAGCGCGGGGATCTCTGTAGTGTTTTAGGCTAGGCAGCGCGATAGCGAAGTCTTCAATTTTATTGGGCGGCTCTCCGTTCCAATCTCGCGCAACCTTCACCACCTCCGCCCAAAAAATTTGCGAGTCATCTACTGGAACAGGCCCTTGCTTTGGAGCGCTCATCCGCTTCTTCTTGTCTCTGACGGCACGGTCTAATGCGGCGCTCCTCATCACGTCGGTAAGTTGTGGAATGTCGCCGAACTTGGATTGCGCCTTAACCTTGATATCCTCGATGAGGTCAGAGACCCCGCCGTTTAATAGCGAGGCAGGAAATTCTTCTAGGAGGGTTTGAATCATGAAATGGAGCGCATGGTTATAGATTTCTTCGCGCTCTTCCAAATCCACCATTCGTACGCCATCCGGTATTTGCCCTAGTTTTCTCCTAGCAGGTTTTTTGAATCCACTCTGCACCCTCGCTATGAATTCTTTAATTTCTTTCGGGCTGGACTTCGCTGCGCGAGGGAACCTGAAGAGCGTCATTGCGTCGCCGAAAGCCATAAGTTCCGCATACATGATAAGGTCGAGAATTGCGAGGACAGCGTTGAAGTGGACTAGGATAACTCCGATCTCATCGTCGCGTGCTGTGAAGGGAACTTCGGAGTAGCGCTTTACGAGCATTGAGTAGAATTCGGGATGTGCAGTTTGGATGTAGTAGCGGTCTTTAGCCTGATTTAGCCTCCGCTCAAACTCAAGAGAAACCTTCCGGCTCATAACTGACCTCCCTAATAGGTCATACCCTGAAAAAGGAGTCGGCGCGCGTCCACTCAGGGTTGCGGTCTGTCCTTTCGAAGGCGGTAGCTATCCGCCAACGAGAGTAAGCGCGCCGAAACTGACCCATTATACGCTTTCGGGTGTAAGGAGGATTAAGGGATGCTGAGTAAGATGTATGGTAAGGATCAGGTCGAATTCCGTTACAGCCCTTCAAAGTTCATTGGCTCTCGCTGACATTATCACGGGCGACCCGTTCCCACTGATGAGTCTTAGGCTTGCCTGATCTTCAGTTACCTGTAACCTTTGCGATGGCGTATAAGTCTATTCATTTCTGATACTTCTCCGTTACTTCCTAGAACTAGCCTAGTCGAGCGACGCTACCCAAACAAAGCGTTGACTGCTGGTCATTAATAGACCTGACATTTCGGCACAATTCTCTGCCATTTATTGACAATGGTGTGCACAATTGATTAACGCTAAATGCGTCCTATTTCCGCTGTACATGTGTGCCTGATAAGAGATTGCCATGCATCCCCCACGTCGTCATACGACACAATAGATTTTCTTTCGCCCTTCCTTTCAAGCCGTTGTAATACTTAGCCGAGAGCCTTGCTGTTAAAACACTTCGCCTTAGGCCGCGCGAACGCTATAATCTGGCTATGCCGACGAGACGTAAACAAATCAAGACAAATCTGAAGGCCGACGCGGCGAAGCCCGCCGCGAATGCAAAACTCTCGCCCGCGGAACGTCGCCGCCGAAAGATTGAGGCCAACCGCCGCTATAACGAGCGCTCCCGTGCCGGGTGTGGGGTGTCAGCCTACCTCGACTCGCCAGAGGAAAAAAAGGCTGTGATCGAGAAGCTGCGTCCGATGGGAATGACAGTGAGTGGTGCGATCAAAACGTTGTTATGGGATATAGTTGCGGGCCGCATTGTTTTCAAACGACCTGCGCCGCGTGACTGACGTGATATAGCCCGACCTGTCTGATTCACTCTAGCCTTTACGAGACACTCAGCGGACTCTGATCGGATCGTAAGGCGAAATTGAAACGCTTCATGTTTGGGCGGCAGCACATCTATTCTCACAAACGTTCGCTTTTTAGGGTCTAGTTAATGTGGGCTGTAGCTCGCCAGAAACACAGCAGCCAGCTACTGAAACAATAATTCAAATTGGATAAGTAAATGCCTTGCGCCGATCTAAGATCGACGAGTCTTGCTCGGCGCTCTCAAGCAATGCCTTCGCTTCATTTCTAATTGAAATACCGACTTCAGCAAATGAGGATTGCCTGCCA
>DASQLL010000303.1:0-13597 GCA_035630035.1 Pyrinomonadaceae bacterium
AGCTTTTCAACGCGTGGGCGGCGATGGAATCGTCCGACCAGACGGGCGACGACGCGCTGACGGGCGAGGAGCGTTGGACGCGCGGCGAGATGCCCGAACAGGACTTGGAGCCGGACGAAGAGGCGTTCGAGTACGACGAGTGGGACAGAGACCTTTTGGACACGCGCGTCGGCTGGTGTCGCGTCGTCGAGAAGCGCACGCGGCGCGGCGACCGCAAGTTCGTTGACGACACGCGCACGCGCTACCGCGGCGTCATCTCATCAATCCGCCACCAGTTCCAACTGATGAAGCCCGAAAACCTGAAGCGCATAGCGAACGAGCTTGACGGCGACGATTATGATTTGAATGCGCTGATTGATTTCGTCATAGACCGTCGCGCCGACGGCCAACAATCCGAGCGCATCTACACGAAGCGTCTCAGGCGCGAGCGCGACGTGGCCGTCTCGTTCCTCTTAGACCAGTCCTCTTCGACCGCGCGCACGATAGGCCGCCACCCCTTGCAGCCCTACACGCACCCCGGTCGCCGCATCATCGAAGTCGAGAAGGAAGGACTCGTCCTGATGAGCGAGGCGCTCGAAGCCGTCGGCGACCCTTACAGCATCTACGGCTTCACGTCGGAGGGCCGACGCAACGTGAAATTTTACGTCATCAAAGACTTCGACGAGCTTTACGCCGACGAGGTCGAGCGTCGCATCGGCGGCATCAACTACCAGAACAACACGCGCCTCGGCGCGGCCATACGCCACGCCGCCGCCAAGCTCCGCCGACAGGAGGCGCGCACGCGCCTTCTGATCGTCCTCTCCGACGGACGCCCCTACGACCACGACTACGGCGACGCACGCTACGCACGCGAGGACACGCGCGAGGCTTTGCGCCAAGCACGCATCGAAGGCATCACCCCTTTCTGCATCACCATTGACCGCGACAGCGAAGTCGAGCTTCGCGACCTCTACGGCGAAATCGGCTACACGATCATTGACGACGTGATGACTCTGCCGGAACGCATGCCCGCGATTTATCGCAGGCTGACGACATGAACAGGGCACGTTCTGAGCGAACTATTGTTATACTGACCGCGCTTTGAATGCTTTTGGAGTGAAGAGGGACTATGAGCGTCGTAGAAAAACTTATTATCGAGGACGGCGGAAGGATCACGCTCCCGAGCGACGTGCTCGACCGTTACGGTCTGGCGGAAGAGACAATCGTTCGCATCATAGAAACGCAGAAGGGCATCCTGCTCATCCCCCTGACCGACCAGCCGATGAGCGAAGCTTTGGCCTCCGAGCTAAGGGAGTGGCAGGCGGTCGGCAGCGAAAGCTGGGAGATGTTTCCTTTCGAGGAGCCGGAGGCATGACCATCGGCGAATTGCGTTGGGTTGAAATGCCTGCGCGTGGCGGGCGTGCCCAAGCCGGAAGACGGCCTACTCTCATCGTTCAGCAAACAACTGCGCTCCCGACGATTCTGCTTATACCGCTCACTTCCCAACAGGACGCGCTGCGCTTCGCCGGAACAGTTCTAGTCGAGCCGGACGAGCAGAACGGGCTGCGTCAACCTTCCGTCGCGCTCGTCTTTCAGTTAACGGCTGTCGATAAAAAATTCGTCGGCCCACGCATCGGCACAGTCTCCGCCGCACTGCTTAAGGAAATCTGGTCTGCCTTCGATGAATTAACCGGACGCAGATAAGAGCCTGCGTCACCATTGATCCCGATGCCAAGCTGCGCCACTTCTACGGCGAAATCGGCTACACGATCATTGACGACGTGATGACTCTGCCCGAACGCATGCCCGCGATTTATAGGCGTTTGACGACGTAGTGATTTCGGTGTCAGGCATAAGCTATTTGGGATATACTTTTCGAACGGATTGCGCGAACGACTTCTGACTCGTAGGCAATTCGCGTGGCTGATATCTGTCTGTGGAGGGCGACCGTGAGTAAAGAATATGTTCAGCAACACGACGGGGCATACCGCATCGCAGGCACGCGCGTCTCACTCGACTCCGTGGTGTACGCCTTCCGGCGCGGCGCTTCGCCCGAAAGCATTCAGCGTTCGTTCCCGCTGCTCACATTAGAACAAATTTACGGGGCCGTAGCCTTCTATCTGGCGCACGTCGAAGAGATTGACCGATACCTTTCGGCGGGCGAGGAGGAGTTTGAAGAGTTGCGCCACGCCTCGCGCGAGGCGCACCCGGAGTGGTACGAAAACCTCGACCGCGCGCGTAAAGAGGCGCTGGCTTCCCGCTCGTGAAAGTCCGCTATCAGGCCGACGCCGACCTCAATGAAGACATCGTCACGGGCGTCTGCCGCCGCGCACCGGATGTGGATTTTCAGACCGCGCACGAGGCCCGTCTCGCCGGCATGTCGGACTCTGAAGTTCTTGCCCTCGCCGCGAGCGAGCAGCGTATTCTCGTCACACACGACCGCAAGACTATGCCCGGACACTTCGGCGAGTTTATCAAGTCTCGGAAGAGTCCCGGCCTTTTCATCATCCCGCAGCATGCCGAACTCCCGTTGGTCATCGAAGAACTGATCTTGATCTGGTCTGCATCCGAAGCAGAAGAGTATGTCAACTCCATCCGCGCCCTTCCGCTCTGAGACGGGCTTGTCCATCCGCTGCCTTGAAATCATTTCTTTAAAAAATCGCTTGACCCTGACGTTGCGTCAGGCCTTAGCGTGCGTTTGAAAGGAGGTGGCCTAGATGAAAGAGGCGAAAGACGGTCTGTTTCAGGCGAGCGAGTTTGCGGAGCTGACGGGCGTGACCGTAAGGACGTTGCATCACTACGACCGTTTGGGTTTGCTGAAGCCGACGGGCCGGACGCACGCGGGCTACAGGCTCTACGGCGAGCGCGACTTCGCGCGGTTGCAGCAGGTCTTGACGCTGAAGTTCATCGGCCTCCCGCTCAAAGAGATAAAGCAGCTTCTCAACCGGAAGGCGCTAGACCTCGCGGGCGTGCTTGGTCTCCAGCGCGAAATTCTGGAGGCGAAGAGGCGTCAAGTAGAGTCGGCGCTTCAGGCCGTTGAGCGCGCCGAAGTCGCGGTGGCGAAAAGCGGCGGGCCGGACTGGGAGGCGTTCCGTAAAATAGTGGAGGTGATAACGATGCAGCAGGACTACGAATGGGTGAAGCAGTATTACACAGAGGAGCAACTGGCCGATCTGGCGCGGCGCGGCACGCCCGAAGTTCTTGAGCGGGGACAGCGCGAGTGGCAGAAGCTTATTGCGGAGGTGAACGAGGCCGTCGCCGAAGGCGTTGACCCCGCGAGCGAGCGGGCGCAAGCGCTGGCCGCGCGGTGGTCTGCGCTCATAGAGGAGTTCACGGGCGGCGACCCCGGCATCCTCGAAAACCTCAAGAGGCTCTACACCGATCAGGCCAACCGGCCCGACACGTTCAAAAACCCCTACGGCGACGACGCGGGCGCGTTCATCTGTCGCGCGCAGGCGGTCGGCAGGAAGGAGTGAGCGCATGCGGTCGCTCTACGACCGAGGCTAAACGCCTTCGCCCACGCGTTAAGCGAGGGCGAAGAAAAAAGAGGGCCGCCGGAGAAGATCGCCTGATACTTTTCTCCGGCGGCTTTCGCGTTTACTTACATGCGCGCGCCCTCGTCTCGCGCTCCGTCTGACGTGTTTGACGGGCGTGCAATCGGATTTTTGCATATACTAAAATCATCTTGGGCTTCCGGCAGTTTCGAGATAAACCACCGCCCGGCCAAAGGACATCGCACATGAACTATTTCGAGTCGAGTGGACGCCGCCCTTCGCGCGCGCGCGCCACGTCGTGGCCCCGCCTCGCGGCGAGTCTTCTGCTGCTCTTCTCTTTCGTCACACGCTTAGCGCACGCGCAGACGCAGACGCCGCCGGGCGGCAAACAGGACGAGCGCGGCATCGTCGTCAGGCCCGACGCGCCGAGGCAGACGGCGGCGGCGGAAGCGTCGAAGCCTCAAGGCGCACGGCCAGAGCTTGTTCTGCAAACCGGCTACACGTTCTTCGGCGCGGTCAGCGGCTTGAGCTTCAGTCCCGACGGGCGTCTGCTCGCCACGCACAGCTTCAACAGCAGTCAGGTCAAGCTCTGGGAGACGGCCTCGGGGCGCGAGCTTCGTACGCTCGTCGCGGGCAGCGGCGGCATGTTCGGGCAGATTATGAGCGGCGTGCGCTCCGTCGCCTTCAGCCGCGACGGAACTTTGATAGCGGCGGGCGCGATGGGCGGCATGGGGTTGGGCGGCGGCGACAGCGTCTCTTCGATGGCGTTCAGCGCCGACGGGCGTTTGATGGCCGTCGGCGGCAAGACCACGGAGGGCGGCCTCGACATGGCGGCGATGATGAGCGCGGCGATGGCTTCGGGCGGCAAGAGATCGAAGGGCGCGCCCCGGCCCGACCCGCAGCAGATGATGGAAGACGTGATGGGCAACATGAAGGTCACGGGCGCGGTCAAGATCGTAGACGTGTCGAGCGGGGCGGAAGTAATCAGAGTCGGCGGGCACGCGAGCGCGGTGCAGACCGTGGCCTTCAGCAAGGACGCGCGCCTTCTGGCCTCAGCCGCTGCCGACAACAAAATCAAAATCTGGGACGCGGCGGCGGGGCGCGAGCTGCACAGCCTCACGGGCGACGGCTCAAGCATCAACTCGCTCGCCTTCAGTCCCGACGGCGCGATGCTCGCCGCGGCCTCATACGGCGGCAGCACACTGCTCTGGGACGTGAAGACGGGCGCGCAGCTCGCGACGCTCGTCTCCGTGGGCGACGGCGGCGACTGGCTCGTCGTCACGCCCGACGGATTGTTCGACGGCTCGCCCGCCGCATGGAACCAAGTGCTTTGGCGTTACGGCGGCAACACCTTCAACGTCGAGCCGGTCGAGACTTTCTTCAACGAGTTCTTCTATCCGGGGCTTCTCTCCGACATCACTTCGGGCAAACGCCCACGCGCGCCGCGCGACATCTCGCTCATTGACCGACGCCAGCCCGTCGTCGCGCTCAACGTGAGCGGCGCGTCGGGCGCGGCTGTCTCGACGCGGACGATGAGCGTCAGCGTCAACATTAAGGATGCGCCTGCGGGCGCTAAAGACGTGCGACTGTTCCGCAACGGCTCGCTCGTCAAGGCTTGGCGCGGCGATGTTCTTAAAGGGCAGCCTTCCGCGACGCTCGAAGCGACGATTCCGGTCGTCGCGGGCGAGAATCGCCTGACGGCTTACGCATTCAACCGCGACAACGTGAAGAGCGTTGACTCGACGCTGAACGTGAGCGGCGCGGACTCGCTCAAACGCGCGGGCACGGCATACGTCCTCGCCGTCGGCGTCAACTCTTATGCGAACGCGCAGTACAACCTCCGTTACGCCGTGGCGGACGCGAACGGCTTCGCCGAAGAGTTGAGGCGGCAGCAGACGCAGCTAGGCAAGTACGAGCGCGTCGAGGTCGTCACGCTCGTTGACGCCGAAGCGACGAAGGCGAACATCCTCGCCGCGCTCAAGCTGCTCGCGGGGAGCGCAGACCCTCTGCCCGCGAGCGCGCCCAAGTCGCTCGCGCAGTTCAAACAGGCGCAGCCCGAAGACATGGTCGTCGTCTACTTCGCGGGGCACGGCACGGCGCACGGCAACCGCTTCTACCTCATTCCGCACGACCTCGGCTACGCGGGCGGGCGCGATGCGCTCGATGCGGAGGGCCTAAAATCAATGCTCGCGCACAGCGTCTCGGATGAGGAGTTGCAGGCGGCGGTCGAAAGCCTCGACGCCGCGCAGCTTCTGCTCGTCATAGATGCATGCAACTCGGGCCAAGCGCTTGAAGCCGAAGAGAAGCGTCGTGGGCCGATGAACTCGAAGGGCTTGGCGCAACTCGCGTACGAGAAGGGCATGTACATCCTGACAGCCGCGCAGAGCTATCAGGCCGCGCTCGAAGCCGCGCATCTCGGCCACGGGCTTTTGACTTACGCGCTCGTCGAGGAGGGCTTGAAGACGATGGCCGCGGACGACGAGCCGCGCGACGGCGTGTTGCAGGCGCGTGAGTGGCTCGACTTTGCCACAGACCGCGTACCGCAGATGCAGTTGGAGAAGATGCGAGAGGCGCGCGCGCTCAACCTCACCATCGCCTTTACAGAAGGCGAGCAAGGCGTCGCCGACCCCGAACGGCGCAGCGTCCAACGCCCGCGCGCATTCTACCGCCGCGAGCTTGAATCCAGCCCGCTCATCCTTGCGAAGAAACAGTAGGCAGGGATAGGAGACAGTAGGCAGGGGCAGGAGGCAGGAGCAAGAAGCACACAAGAAAGCTCGGATGTGAAATTTGAGATTTCAAATCGAAATCTCTTGACCTGCCTCCTGCTCCTGCCTCCTGCCTCCTATCTTTTCAAAGTGCAGCTTTGATAACCGCCGCGAGCGCTTCGGTCTCGCGTTGTATGCAGCGGCGCGCGTCCTCGCCCGGCAGGATGGCGAGATGCCTGACGGGGTGGAAGACTATCTCGACGCGGCCAGTGCGCGGGAGCATCTGGCCGCGCGGCCACACTTTTTCGCCGCCGCGTATCGTGACGGGAAGAACCGCCGCCCCGACTTCGAGCGCGAGCCGCACCGCGCCCGTCTTGAATCGCGCCACGCGCCCGTGCGCGACCGACCGCTCGCCTTCGGGGAAGATCATCACAGCGCCGCCTTCGCGCAGCCACTTCAGAGAGCGGCGATAGGCCGTCGGGTTGCCGCGTTCGAGCGCGAGCGGCCACGCGCCTAAGAAATCCAGCGCCTTGCCCATCAGAGGCTTCTTGAACGCCTCGTTCCAAGCGAGGTAGCGTATGGGCCTTCGGAAGGGGACGCTTATCCAGAAAGGGTCAACGTAGGTCTGGTGGTTGGCGGCGATGACGAGGCCGCCCGACAAAGGTATGTGCTCGACGCCGCGGAAGCTTATGCGCCACACCACGCGCGAGATGACGCCGACCGCGGGACGTATCGCGTAATCAACGAGCCACTGCGGCGCGGGCTTCGGCTCAGCCGACTGTCCGGCGCGCTCGCCCTGCGAGTTCATCGCTTCGCTCAAATCGAGTCCCCTGCCCCCTCTTTTGCCTCCGCCTCTTCCGCATCGTCGCGCCCCCCAAGACCTTTCCACGCATCGCTCAAACGCGCCACCACCTCGCCCGGCGGGGCCGCGCCCTCCGCGCTCAACTCCCTTACGCCGTCGAGCGAAGTGACTTTCAACTCCTCCCACCATTCGGGAATGTCGCGCTCGGCGAGCGCGTCCTTCTGCCAACGCTCGCAGCGCGCGCACTCGAAGCCCGTGTACGAGCGCGCCTCATCCTTCGTCAGCGCGATGCGCGTCCGCCCACCGCACGAAGGGTCTTGGTGCCACCGCTCGACCTCGATCAACAGCGTCTCTCGTGGGAACACAAGTCTACTTCTCACTTCTCACTCCTCAAGGGGGTTTTGGGTGTTAGGTTTTGGATGTTGGTAAAACCTCTCCTTCTTTACCAACACCCAAAACCTAGCACCCAAAACCCCTCACTCGATTCCTTCCAGCGGCCACTGCTTATCAACGAACTCCATGTGGAGGCGCGGGATGCCGTCGGGGCCTGTGCGCGAGCCGCGCACGACGGCCATGATTGACAGTCCCGTCTCCGCGCTCGACACGCGCACGAACCGACCGCGCGCAACCTTGAGCGTCGTCCACACGGCAGCCCCGCGCCGGCTGATGTTCTCCGTCACCGTCTCCTCGCTCGCGACCACGCGGCCCTCCGCGTCGAAGACCTCGATGCGGAGGTTGACGGCCATCTGCAAGCGCGTCTCCGTCGAGCGCGGCGCCGACTGCCCCTTCTGGACCTCGCGCAACTGCCAGAGGTTTTGTCCCTGCGAGATGGGGTCTACATCGTAGAGCGTCGAAGGCTCGCGCACGTAGCTCGCGGGCGGATGCTTTCCCGTGAACGCCGCGCCGACCTCGAAGCTCGCGGTCAGCGCGCGCTCGCCCGCTCCCGCCTGCGTGAGCATGCGTACGTTGCGGACGAGCGCCCAGACGCGGTACTGATCCTCCACGTGATCGAAGCAGCGCAACTGCCTCGGCATCGGCAGCGTCAGGTGCAGAAGCCGTCCGCGCTCGGTCGGGCGCACGAGCGCGAAGCGCGCCCCGAACGGCGTCACGTCTATCAGCCGCGACATCTCGACCCACTCGTAATCCACCGACTCGCGGCAGTGTACGCGGACGGGGAGAGTCAGCTTTATGCGCTCGCGCAGGCGCTTGGATTTGCCCTCGGAATTCATCCTCGGAAGCTCAGGTTTCCGGCGCGCGCCGGGCGCAATATATTGCGTTCGGCGGGTGCCCGCGAAAATGCATTTTAGTCAGGGTAAAAGCGTTGATTTTACAGGACTTTTGCTCGCAAACCGGGGTTGCCAAAACGTCCCTTTCGGGCTACAATATGTCGTGTTATCCGCACGCCGTTTTCCGCGTCGAGAAGGCGCAATCGTGACAGTTGATTTAGTGGCCCGGACGACTTTTTTAGGGCCTTGCTCTGTCCGGCATCTTCGGGCGGAAGGTCGCTTACATTTGCGTGCGGCGGACTGTAGGCTTGCGGCCCTCCCCGCCGAAGTGCGGCAAATTGTACCGGAAAGGTTTATCGGATGGAAACTTTAGATCGCAACTATGTGAACATCGAAGACGAGATGCGCCACTCGTATCTCGACTATGCAATGTCGGTCATCATCGGTCGCGCGCTTCCCGACGTGCGCGACGGCTTCAAGCCCGTACACCGCCGCGTGCTGTGGGCGATGCACGAGCTCGGCAACCAACACAATAAAGCTTATAAAAAATCCGCACGCATCGTCGGCGACGTGATCGGCAAATACCACCCGCACGGCGACAGCGCGGTCTACGAAACAATCGTCCGCATGGCGCAGGAGTTCTCCATGCGCTACCCGCTCGTTGACGGTCAGGGCAACTTCGGCAGCGTTGACGGCGACTCGGCTGCCGCGATGAGATATTGCGTTACCGGAGAGACGCTTGTCATCACAGACAAAGGCTTGCTGCCGATTGCGAAAATTTCAAGTGGGGACGAAAACATCAAGTCGCGCGTTCTGTCGCAGGGCGGCGAGATCAACGCGGCGAGCAAGTGGTGGGACAGCGGCGTGCATCCGACGAAGCGCGTGCGGACGCGGCACGGATTTGAAATTACGGCGACGGGCAATCACCCGCTGCTGGTGTTCCGCCTGAACGCGGAAGGCACGCCGGGCTTCGCGTGGAAGCTCGTGTCGCAACTCAGGCACGGCGACGTGCTGGTGATTGACCGCGGTGAAAAGCTTTGGACGAAAGAAGATGTCTCGCTCAAAGAGTTTCGTCCGCATCTGGGTGGAGCATCGCGCACGGTGCGCCACAAATTGCCGGAAGTCTTAACGGAAGATTTGGCGTTCCTGATGGGCGCGATTATGGCAGAAGGAACGCTTCAGGAGCATCGCATCGAGTTCTGCAACAATCGGGGCGATTTCGCGGATGAGTTCATCGCCGCGTGGCGGCGCACGTTCCCGACGTGTCGCTTGCACATCTTCGAGCGCGAGCCTTCGAGTTACAGCACAAAATCCTATTTGCAGATGCAGGTTGTCAGCCAGCAGGTCGTCGGATTCCTGCGTAACCTAGGGCTGCAAGGAAAATCAGGGACGCGTGACGTGCCGGAAGTCATCCTGCGCGCGTCGCAAAAGGTAGTCGCGGCGTTCCTGCGCGGACTGTTTGAGGGCGACGGCAGCGTCGAGCATTCCGGCAGAAGCCTGCTGCGAGTCAGTCTCTGCTCGCAGAGCGAGGCGATGCTGAAGCGCGTGCAAACAATTCTGTTGCGCTTCGGTATCGCGGCGTCGCGCACATCGGACGCCTCGCACAACCGCGCGACGCACCGCCTCGCTCTGAACGGACGCGACAACCTGACGCAGTTCGCGGCGCGCATTGGGTTCGCCTCGCGCGCGAAGCAGGCGAAATTAACTGAAGTCATCGCACTTCTCACCGGCAAGGCGCTGGCGAAAAGCGATTTCGTGCCGCTCATCGCGGCTTACCTGCGTGGTCGCGCAGTGCGACATCAGAGCTGGATGGCGAAGAACAATTTTGACCGCCCCTCGCGTCTGCGTGTTGCTCTGCCGCGTCTCGAATCCGCACTAGCGCCGGGCGACTACGCGATGATCGAGTACCTTTCGCGCACCAACTACTTGTTCGACGCGGTCGCCGCTATTGAGGATGCTGGAGAGCAGCGCGTTTACTCTTTGCGCGTTGATAGCAAGTGCCACTCGTTCGTCGCCAACGGCTTCGTCAACCACAACACGGAAGCTCGCATGTCGAAGATCGCGTCGGAAATTCTCGCCGACATCGAGAAGGAGACGGTCAGCTTCAACCCGAACTACGACGAGTCTCTGAGCGAGCCTTCGGTGATGCCGTCGCGCGTGCCGAACCTTCTGCTCAACGGCTCGGAAGGGATAGCCGTCGGCATGGCGACGAAGATTCCGCCGCACAACCTGACGGAGATCGTCGAGGCCACAATCGCGCTCATCAAGAAGCCGAACATGAAGACGGAGGAGCTGCTGAAGATCGTCCCCGGCCCCGACTTTCCCACGGGCGGATTCATCTACGGGCGCGAAGGCATACGCTCGGCATACATGACGGGCCGGGGCATCATACAGATGCGCGCGCGCGCGGGCATTGACCGCATCGGGCGCGGCTCGACCGAGCGCGACGCCATCATCATCACGGAGATTCCCTTTCAGGTTAACAAGTCGCGACTGATCGAGCGCATCGCCGAGCTTGTCAACGAGAAGAAGCTCGAAGGCATCTCGGATTTGCGCGACGAGTCTTCGCGCGACGGCATGCGCGTCGTCATCGAGTTGAAGCGCGACGCCGTGCCGCAGATAGTTCTGAACAAGCTCTACAAGCTGACGCCGATGCAATCCACCTTCGGCGTCATCAACCTCGCAATCGTCGCCGGCCAGCCGCGCGTCCTCACGCTCAAGCGGATGCTCGAATACTTCATCGAGTTCCGCCGCGAGGTCGTGCGCCGCCGCACCGAGTACGAGCTACGCAAGGCGCGCGCGCGGGCGCACATCCTTGAGGGCCTGAGCAAGGCGATTGACGCGCTCGACTACATCATCCCGCTCATACGCAACGCGCGCTCGGTTGACGAGGCGCGGGCGTGGCTGACCGGCACGACCGCGACGATGGGCGAGCTTAAGCAGTGGAAGGGCGTGCCCACGGACGTGACGCTCGCGGGCTTCATAGACAAGCTCAAGAAGGTGATGAAGCGGCTCTCGTTCTCCGAGCTACAGGCGCAGGCGATTCTCGATCTGCAACTGCGGCGTCTGTCCGCGCTCGAACGGCAGAAGATCATTGACGAGTATGAGCAGATCATAAAGCTCATCTCGGAGCTGGAAGACATACTCGCAAACGAGGCTTCCTTGCGCCGCGTCATCGTCAAAGAGCTTGATGATGTGAAGAGCGCCTTCGGCGACGCGCGCCGGACGCAGATAATTGACGAGGGCGTCGAGCTTTCAATCGAGGACATGATCGCCGACGAGAACGTGGCGATAACGGTGACTAAAAACGGCTACGTCAAGCGCACAGCCGTTTCCACCTACCAGCGTCAGGGTCGCGGCGGCAAGGGTCGCTCCGGGGCTTCGACGGGCAAGAACGAGGACTGGGTCGAGCACCTTTTCATCGCAACGACGCACTCGTACCTGATGATGTTCACGGACGACGGGCAGGTCTTCAAGCTCAAGGTTCACCAGATACCTGACGCGCTCCCCTCTGCGCGCGGCAAGGCGTTCGTCAACCTCATCAACATCCCCTCGACGCGCAAGCTCGCGGGCGTCATCCCCGTGCGCGAGTTCAGTGAGGGCAAGTACGTCGTGATGGTCACGCGCAAAGGCATCATCAAGAAGACGGAGCTTTCGGAGTTTCAGAACATACGCACGAACGGCATCAACGCCGTCAACGTGGACGAAGGCGACGAGCTTCTGGACGTTGTCCTGACCGACGGCACGAAGCGCATCTTCATCGCCACGCACGACGGGTTGGCGATACGCTTCGACGAGCGCGACGTTCGCGCGATGGGGCGCGCGGCGCGCGGCGTTCGCGGCATTGACCTACGCAAGGGCGACTACGTCGTCTCGGTCGCCGCCGTGTCGTCGGACGACAGGGAGAAGATGCTCTCGATCTCCGAGTGCGGCTTCGGCAAGCAGACGCCGATAACGACCTACCGCTTGCAGTCGCGCGGCGGCAAGGGCGTCATCAACATGAAGACGACGGATAAGACCGGCAAGGTCGTCGCAGTCTTCCCCGTTGACGAAGAGTCGGAGATGATGATCATCACCAAGAACGGCAAGCTCATACGCATCGAGGCCGGCGACATACGCAAGACGGGCCGCTCGGCGCAAGGGGTAAGGCTGATGAAGACCGACGGCGGCGACAAGGTGACGAGCGCGTCGCTCCTAGATGCGGCGGCGGAGGTGGTCGAGGTAACGGCGTAAGGCCGTCCGTCCGGCGCGACGAAAAAAGGAGAGCCGCGAAGTGATATTCATCTCGCGGCTCTTTTCGTGTTCGGATTTCATCGCGATGACGCGCGCCGTTAATCTTCGTGCGTAGCGATGTAAAGATAGAGGATGAGCAGCGTGACGCCGACCCCGATGCCGATGCCGATGGCGATCTTCGCGCCGGTCGAGAGGTTGTTGCCCTGCGCTGTTTTGACCTGCGGGTACGTGACGATGGTCGTGTTGCCTTTATCGTCTGTGACGGCGACGTGTTCTGCGGTCGCCTCGCTCAGGTAGCCTTCGACTTTAGTTTTGTCGCGCAGTTTAAGTTTGATGCGCGCGTCCCTGCCTGTGCCGAGCTTAGAGAGTTCGGTGCGGACTTTCTCTGCGCGCTTGGCCTCCTTTTCAGCCTTCGAGGCGGCGAAGGCTGGGACGATGGCCGCCTGCATGAGCAGAGCGGTGAGCATGACGGAACAGATTTTCTTAAGCATTTTATTCTCCTGAAATTTTCAACGGTGTGCTGTCTCACATGCACACTTGGCAAATGCGATGCCGCGGCCCGCGCGAGACTCGCACGGACAGCGCGACCAATGATTAGCGTCGCCGCCGTCCGCCGCCCACGAAGAAGGCGCATCACGGCGACGCAGGAGAATCACGTCGGCTGTCGGAAGTTTCCGCACGCCGCGCAACGTTAAGGCTTCGGAAGTTCGACGGGCTTGCCCGTCATCAAGGTCGGCGCACCCACGCGCCTGAGCGCGTCGTTGAGCGGCGGCACCGCATCGCTCAGGAACTTGTTGAACTCCGCGATCTTCGAGTCGAACTCCTTCTGCAAGTCGCCGTAAAGCTCGCGCGCGGCGGGCGTGGGCGCGGCGTTCGTGGCGTCGAGCGTGAAGAAGAGGCCGCCGATGCGGTCAACGAGTTGCGCGCCGCCCGGGAAGCCTAAGCCGCCTCTGGGCTGCGCGAGCTTGTTCTGCAACTCCTCGACGCGTTTCTTCTGCGCGGAGAGCTTGTCGGTCAAATCCTTCGGCACGTCCGACGCGCCGAGCCTGTCCTTGACCGTGCTCTCGACGAACTCGATCTGCGCTTTGAGACTGTCGAGCGTGTGCAGCGCGTTGTTCGTCGCCGACTGCATGTCGCGTAGGCGAATCATCATGTCGA
>DASQLL010000304.1:0-12600 GCA_035630035.1 Pyrinomonadaceae bacterium
CGAAGCGAATACTTCAACATCTTCAGTCGAAGCGAGACAACGTGCAGCCTCGTCGTCATTCACCCAAGCGTGGCCGCGCGCGCAGTTCGCGCGCAACGCGGTCGCCGCCGGAGTCGTGTTCGCGGCGCTCGCGCTCTACGCATCGAAGTTCCCCGCACCGCTCGGCCCCGCAGCGGAGGCCGCTCCGCCCGGCTACCTTCCGCGTCCCGGCGCGCAGTTCCTCTGGCTCTTCCAACTCCTGAAATTTTTTCCGAAGACCGCGGCTTCGCTCGTCGCTTCCATGCTCCCCGCGCTTCTGCTCGGCGCGCTCGCGCTTCTCCCCTTCACGCGCAAGGGCTTTGCATCGCCCGCGACTTCAAAGTCGCGACGACGGCTCGGCCTCTCGGTCTTCGCTCTCTCCGCGTTGCTCGTCACAGGGATGACGACGCTCGCATACCTTCAAGACTCACGCGACGCGCGTGTGCGCGAACAGCTCGCGAAGCAAGCCGAGAAGGAGGCCGAGTTCCGACGCGCGCCCTTCGTCCCAAAACGCTCCGGCACGCCTTCCAACGGAACAGGAGAAGTCCAAACAGCGACTACTTCATCAACAACAAACTCCGCGCCGCCCGAAGCCTTCACACGCAACTGCGCCAAGTGCCACGGCGCACGCGGCGAGGGCAAGTCCATCAACCCCGCGCTCATAGGCATCTCCGCGCAGACGCGCCGCACCGCCGAAGACATCATCGCCATACTCAACGATCCCGCCAGCTTCGGCCTCGAAGCGCGCATGCCTTCCTTCGCGCGTAAGCTTTCGGACGAAGAGAAGCGCGCCGTCGCCGAGTGGGTCGTGTCATTGAAGTGAGTCTCGCAATATCTCTTTGTACTATCGCTTTTCACTTGAGTGTAAGGCGTGAAGGACTCACCGCCGCAGGCGCAGAGGGCGCGGAGGGGGCGCAGAGAATTTGCATTTCTCTGCGCCCCCTCTGCGTCCTCTGCGCCTCTGCGGTGAACTGTCTCTCGCCCCGTGCTCAAGTAAAAATTGCTCAAAGCTGTCGCGGCGTGTGGTGAAGGCCGCTTCCAAACCGGCGCGGCATTAAGCTATACTCGCGCCGCTTTTTCATTCCACAGAAAATTCGTCTTTCGCGAACCGGAGTCCTTCAGATAATGAAACTCTTAAAGCCTGTCCTCGTCGCCTTCGCCCTCGTCTCTTTCATCGCCGCCTGCGACAGCGGCACCACGCCGACCAATCAGACGGCCAACACGAACGCGCGCCCCGCTGCCACCGCGACGCCCGCCCCCACGGCCACGCCCGACGCGCTCGCGAGCGCAGCCGCCGACTACTCGCAGTTCTGCATCCGCTGCCACAAGGCCGACGGCACGGGCGGCCCCTTCGAGCTTGAGGACGGCGCAAAACTCAAAGTTCCCAGCCTGCGCGAGCATGGCAAGAAAGACTCCGACGACCACCTCGCCAAACAGATACGCGAGGGCGGCGACGGCATGCCCGCCTTTGAGAAACGGCTCGACGACGCGCGCATCAACAACCTCGTCCGCTACATACGCCGCGAGTTCCACGGACAGACCGCGAGCGGCGGCAGCGGCAACACTTCCTCAACGCCCACGCGCTAAACGGCGACGCCGCGCCTGTGCTATCCTCGGCGCAGCGTGCCGCACGCCCGCACCCGTAGCTCAGTTGGATAGAGCGTCTGACTTCGAATCAGAAGGTCGCAAGTTCGAGCCTTGCCGGGTGTATTAAATAAGTTAAATAGAAAAGCAACTTGCGGCCACGTTAGCAGTGACCGCAAGTTGCTTCTTAGGAAAGTCACACATTAAGTCACACATGGAAAGTCAGTTGGCTAGCACGTCTTTGCGCCTGTGCGGACATACGAAAGCCGTGGCGCGATGCTGAAGAAAAAAAATGACGGCGCGCAGCTTTCGCGCAAAAGGGAATTTTAACTCAATGTTGGATTGTGCTTGATGACGTTTTCTAGCACCCCTTCAGGAGAGCGATAAACTCGGTCAATATCATCTTTCATCATCGCGCACACTAGGCCCTTAGACACATGCTCTCTCAGCTTCTCCGGGTCAATGTTAAAGCTGAAACTCTCACCCGTTCGCAGTTCTCTTCGCTTCTGTAATTCGCGAGTAAGGTAGTCTCTCTGGAAATACAGAAATTCCCCGGTTTTCATTTCAATCTCTACATTGCCTGCGAATACGGTGATTGGTGAGTGGTTTTGAACTGTAATACTAATCGGATATACCGTTTCGCCTGTTATCGGTAATATAGAAACTCCCTGCCGAACATTCACGCGCACGTCAGGCGTCGGCGCTGTCATAGTTCCAGAGCCGGGGATGTAAGTGGTCGTGCCTCGGTCTTTGGATAGCAACTCCGTTATGACCTTCGTTAGATGAAGGTTCACCTGCTCACGCAAGTTCGCCACGTCTGAATATGTGGCAAGCAGCCCGCTCTGCTCAAACCTAGTTCTGATTTCTTGAAGCTTGGCATATTGGTCGGTACGCAACGCGTCTTGCGGGATTGCACAGTTATTGAAATAAACCATGACGCGCGCTCCTCTCTGGATGAGTCTGTATATTTCTTCTACCGACCCGGAAGGATGCGATGCCGTAGGCGTACCGAGTCTCGACCAAAAAACACCTATACCTAAATCACATTCATCTACAAGCTTGGTGTTGATGACGTTTTGAGCAGTATCCGCCATGTCAGGAGTTGCATGTGTCTCCCAACGAACAAGCTCTACTCTGGCATCCAATCCGACCCCGATTTGAGCGTTCCATCTGTTTACAAGTTCGGCGAGCGCGTCTCTCTCCGCGGATACATCACTTGGGGAGATAAGAAGGCAGCGATATTCAATCGTTTGCTTAGGCATGGATTTACTCGTAGATGTTCACTTCCGTTGTGTCTCTATTCGGCGAACACATTTCTGGGTGTTCGCCACACACTTTACGAGCAAGCTCGAAGCTGTAAGTCGAACAAGAAACTTGCCGGTGGCTTTGGAGAACCATTTTGGGGTCGTCACTTCATTTGTCCGTTCAAAACTTTTACCGACTGTCCGACGGCGAGCGTGCCTGTTTGCAGGACGCGCGCGTAGAGGCGCGATTGGCCGGGGAAGACTTTTTGCGAGATGCGCTTGAATTTGCCCTCGACGAATGATTCGGCGATGGTCTTACAGGGGCCTGCGTGGCTCGAAATCTCTACGACGACTTCGTCGCCGAGCGCGAGACGCGCGCCGGGTTTGAGTTGCGGCCAGTCGAGGCCGACGACCGTGACGTTCTCGCCGACCGAGCCGGGGAAGATCGGGTGGCCTTCCGCCTGAAGCTCTATGATGCGCTCAAGCGCGAACAGGCAAAGCGCGCGCTCCGGCCCGCCGTGGTAGCGAAGGTCTCTCTGGCGATCACCTTCGAGACCTTCGGTCGTGAGAAGAGCTTCGCGCACGGCGAGCTTTGGCACGCCGCCGTCTGAGCGGTTGAGCTGAAAAATTCTTCCGTCCATATTCTCTTGGAAATTATCTGCGACGATTTGAAATGTTCTCGACCTACGCGGCGAAGCTTCTGTTGCGCGCCATAAATTCTCCGAGGTCTCCTAAAAGCCCGACACGGCTGTTGCACCGTCGGCCCGGCGTAAGGCGTCACGAGTCCCTTGAACCGAGACGATTCGCGCGACGAGCTGCGGCAAACTTTCGTGCGTGTAGACGGGGAGCGCCGCGAAGACTTCGCCGAGGCCCGCTTGCCTTTGCCACTCGTCGAAACGAAGGCGGACGGATGCATCACTTCTCTCCTCACCGTCGGAGAGGTAGATCGCCGAAGCCATAGTGAGCATGCGACGCGCCGAAGGCTTGATCTTCAGAACGTCCGTGCGCGCGACGACCACGGAGAAGTCGGCCTCGACGAAGCGTAGAAAGCTGTTCCCCTCGATCAGAACGCCGTCCGATTGCACGCGCTCAAGCGCAGCGCGGACGCCGCCCTCGACCTGCCTGTCTGTGACGATTGCCCAGTGAACGTTCGCGGCTCCGGCTTCCCAGTAGCGCCCTGTGTCTTTGCCGTGCGCGTAGGTCTCGGCATGCCCTGAGCGCACGACAGGCTCATCTCCCAGCAGAGGGCTGATGCAGCACGCCTGCGGGTCTTTGCCGCACGAGCGGTAATGGCCGCGCGACATCTTGATCGCTTCCCAGCCGCGCAGCGCGCGAAGCAGTTCGCACACGAGCGTCGTCTTGCCGGAATTTGAAGTGAACCCGCCGACTGCGACGATTGTGGGCTTCATGGCTTTATCAGAAACGCGGCCCGCCCCCTCGCAAATCACTCGCAAGAGCGGAAGACTGGCCGCGCCGTCTACTTTGTAACTCTTCGGGCGACTCAAAAACAACTGCCGCCGCGCCGATTAATCGAAACAAGCCGACGAGAGCGCCAACCGTCTCGGTAACTCTACGGGATTAGCACGGCGCGTATGTGTCGTCGCAAAAGGGTCGGAGAAAAAAGTGCTTGACAGTATAAAGTAGTCTGTTGTATACACAATCGTCGCTGCCTTTTTTGAGCGACCTCTTTGGGAGAAGAGGAACTTCGATGATGAAGACGAACTCGAACATAAACAAACGCGCGATGATGACCACAGGGGCGGTCGTCTGGCAACCGTCCGCCCTTTATCAGGGCGCGGCGACGAAGCGCGCCACTTGTCCGAGTTCGTCATTCGCCAATCCCGTCGGCGGTGAATTCTTACAAGGACACGCGTTCAGACTCGAAGGCGTTCTACGCAAGGGTCGTCGTCAGGATCAGAATCAGATTTAAGTCAGCGGGAGCGAGCCTCTCGCTCCCAACTCTCTAAAAATTCGGTAGAGACTTGTTCGGAGCGGGCTTGCTTCTCGGTGGAGAAGCTACAAGGCCCGCTCTTTTGTTGTTTGAAAACCGAAGTACCTTGAGGAGTTGAAGGCGGAGTGCGCCGAGCCGCGAGTTCGTGAGCATCGTGCGATGGAGCGTGATCGTAACTCAGCCGAGTCGCCGCGCCGATTCGCGCGAACGCGGTAACGCGCTCCGTCTTCAACATTTTTTATTTCAAATCCCTTCGACCATGTGACAGCGGAAAAATTTTCGCATCAGACGCCGAAACGGCCCGGCAGGCAGCCTGTAAAACTGTCGCTCGAAAAGCGAGCGTGGAGGTTCGAGTCCTCCCTGATGCATCCCTTGCGTGGGCGTAAGCTAATGGCAAACTGGCGGATTCCAAACCCGCATTTCTCGGTTCAAGTCCGAGCGCCCGCGCCAATTCAAGGAAGGTTGGGCAAGGGCATGCCAAGCAGTCCCGAAAACTGTCGGAGTTTGAAAGCTTCTGTGGGTTCGACTCCCGCACCTTCCGCCAAAAGAAACGATGAAGTCTGAACGCTGAACGCTGAACCGAAGGCAGTTTCAATCCAGCACTCATCGTTCTAATGGAGGCGTCGCATAAATGGTATTGCAGCGGCGTGCTAAGCCGCCGGGCCTCGCGCCCGTGTGCGTTCGAGTCGCACCGCCTCCGCTTTGAAAGGATGAGCGCCGATCTATGAGCGCTGAACTGAAGACAACTGCTATTAGTTCAGCGTTCAGCGTTCAGACTTCATCGTTGATTTTTGAACCCGTAGCTCAGTGGAATCAGAGCGCAAGTTTGCGGAGCTTGAGGTCGCACGTTCGAGTCGTGCCGGGTTCTTCTCGTCCGGGATCGTCTAAAGGCAGGACGCTTGTATTTGAAACAGGCGATGAAGGTTCGAGTCCTTCTCCCGGAGTCGGAGGCAAAAAGAAATTGCCACAAGCTGGGGTGGCGTAAAAGGCAAACGCGCGACGCTGAGATCGTCGTGGGCAAATGCCCGTTGAGGGTTCGACTCCCTCCTCCAGCACCATTCGCGCGGGAGTGGCGCAAACGGCAGACGCGCCGTCCTCAGAAGGCGGTTCTTGTGAGTTCGAGTCTCACCTCCCGCACCAAATATTTGGCAATGCGCGTGTAGCCCAAACAGGCAGAGGCGGCTCTCTCAAAAAGAGTCGAGTGCGGGTTCGACTCCCGCCGCGCGCATCCCTCGCGCGCGTAGCCCAAGCAGGTAGAGGCAGCGGTCTTAAACACCGACAGTTGAGAGTTCAAATCTCTCCGCGCGCATCGGGTTTACACGCGGGGGCGTATGCAAACGGACAAAGCGGCTTGATTTTCAATCAAGCGCCCGAAGCGGCTTTGCGGGTTCGAGTCCCGCCGCCCCTGCCAACAATTTTCACGTTGGTCGTAGCTCAAACAGGCAGAGCACCGCGCCGTGAACGCGGACGTTGCGGGTTCGAGTCCCGCCGACCGACCTTAACGACACGGGGCGTTAGCCAAGTCAGGAAAGGCACGCGGCTCTCTACCGCGCACACGCAGGTTCAAATCCCGCACGCCCTGCCAAACTTTGGAACTGTGGCCGAGAGGTGAGGCACTTACTTGTCGAGTAAGAAGATGACGGTTCGAGTCCGTCCAGTTCCGCTTTTCTCTGCGCTGCAAGTTCAACTGGCATGAACACTCGCCTCTTAAGCGAGGGATTGCGGGTTCGAGTCCCGCGCGGCGCATCCGATTTCAAACGGGGTGTGGTGTAACGCACGCATTCAAGTTTTGGGAACTTGCGGTCAGGGTTCAATTCCCTGCACCCCGACCAATCTTCCGTGAACGTAGCTTAGCTTGGCCTTAAGCGCCGGCTCGCCATGCCGGAGACGCGGGTTCAAATCCCGCCGTTCACTTCTCTACGCACAGGCGGTTAGCTCAATGGAACGAGAGCGCGTCGCTTCGGACGACGAGGTTGCGGGTTCGAGTCCCGCACCGCCTTCCAAACATGCGGGAGTGATGTAAACGGCAACATTCGAGTCTTCCAAACTCGCATCGAGGGTTCGATTCCCTTCTCCCGCTTCTTCAAAAACACGCGTGCGTAGCCAAGTGGCAAGGCGACGGCCTGCAAAGCCGTTCAACGTCGGTTCGATTCCGACCGCGCGCTTACGAGCTTGCGGGCGTGTCTCGCGCCCCGCGTGACGCCTCACGCCGCCCGCACTTCCGCTTTAAGAAATTCGCCGGATGGCGCGCGGCATCGCTTTTAGTTTTCCGCAACTCAAATCTTAGAAAGGAGGTGTGCCGAAGTGGCAAATCTGAACGGTAGAGTTTTGCTCCTTAACCTCTCATACGAGCCGCTCGGCACGGTGGGAGTCGCAAGAGCTATGTGCCTCGTAATGCGAGGCGTGGTTTTCGTCGAAGAGTTGGACGCGGAGCGCGTGCTTCGCTCGCCGCGCGCGGAGTTTAGAGTGCCGAGCGTGATTCGCCTTCGCCGTTACGTGAACGTCCGGCGTCGCCGGCAGACGCCCGGCATGCGACGCTTCCGAATCTTCGTGCGCGACCAGTTCCGCTGCCAGTATTGCGGCGCGAAGCTCGCGGCGCGCGAACTGACGCTCGACCACATCACGCCGCGCTCTAAGTCGGGCCGCTCGACGCCCGAAAACCTCGCGACGGCCTGCGTGCGCTGCAACACGCGCAAGGGCAGCCGCACGCCCGAAGAGGCGCGCATGCCCCTGCTCACTTCGCAGGGGGCTATGCGCGTCGGCCTTGAGCGCGTGCTGCTCTGCCACTACGCGGAGTCGCGTCCCGAATGGCGCAAGTACCTGTTCGCCGAAGAATGGATTGACGACGAACAGCGAAAGCGCGCTTGAAGAATGATTGCGGAATGCGGATTGAAAAGGCAGAAACGCGAGCGTGAGCGAGCGTGTCAAGAACACGCTCCCTAACGGTCGCGTTTCCGCCTTGTGTTCTCACAATCCGCAATCCGCAATCGTATCGGTCGGGTAGCTGAGACAGATTAGCGTCGCTTTGAAAAAGCGAAGAGGTTGGCGCGATTCCGACCCCGACCATCGAACGAAGCCGGTTAGCTCAGCAGGCCAGAGCGCCAGTCTTACAAACTGGATGTCGAAGGTTCGATTCCTTCACCGGCTATTACGACGGGGCGCGGCTCATCCTGCGCGAGACGTGAACGCGCGGGACTGTGGAGCGTGTGGCTGGACTGTTCACAGCCCGCCCCGACCAATTCAATGCGGCGATGTAGCTCCAACTGGAAGAGCAGTCGTTTCGTAAACGACCGGTTGTAGGTTCGACTCCTATCATCGCCTTCACAAGCGGGCCTGTAGCTCAGATGGATAAAGAGCATCCGTCTTCTAAATGGAGGGTCGCAGGTTCGAGTCCTGCCAGGCTCATCTTCATTAAACACTGCGGGGAAGCTCAGGCGGCCAGAGCAGCGGTCTCATAAACCGAAGGACGCGGGTTCGAGTCCCGCCCCCGCAATAAAGGAAATGATGAATGCGGAATGATGAATGATGAATTGAAATCAGCACCCATCTCATCATTCATCATTCCGCATTCATCATTCATCATTTCCCTTCAAGGGTTGGTAGCTTAATTCGGCAGAGCGACAGTCTTGCAAACTGTTAGGTGTGAGTTCGAGTCTCATCCAATCCATCAAATCTTTCCTCAATCCTATTTTTTGCGGCGTAGCTCAAACGCGATCAAGAGCGCTCGTCTTGTAAACGAGAAGATGTGGGTTCGACTCCCATCGCCGCAGCTTTCGTGTGCGGGGATGTGCCCCGGCTGGGCACAGCGGTCTCATATGCCGCTCCTTTGAAGGCGGGTTCGACTCCCGCCCCCGCGATTCAGTTTCATTCCGGTGTGGCCGAACGGCAAGGCGTCGCATTGTTACTGCGAATGATGGAGGTTCGAGTCCTCCCGCCGGAGTTTCACATGCAGGAGTTTGAAAGCCTATGGGGTCGAAGCTCTAGCGGCTGAGCGTTGGACTTTTAATCCAAGAGGTGAGAGTTCAAGTCTCTCCGGCCCCATCTCAATCCTTACTTTCAAAACAGGCACAGCCCGTTTCAACTCGCGGCGCGTAGCTCATGGAAGGCGAGAGCGTCCGGCTGATAACCGGAAGGTGGGAGGTTCGACCCCTCCCGCGCCGACTTTCATTGCGGAGTCAGCTAACCGGCAAGCTGCCTGTCTCTGAAGCAGGTCATGGGGGTTCGACTCCTTCCTCCGCAGTTCTCTCCGCTCAAGCCCGCGTCGCGATCCGGCGCGCGCATTTCTCATCCATTCAAGGTACTCAGGTTTCCGAACCAATCAAAGCGCGACGCGAGCATGGCCGGACAGGTCAGTATCGGGAGCGGTAGCGACCGGGTAGGTCTTGGCCGACATTTTAGTTGAGTAATAGGGCACGCCCGCACACGGTCGCTAACGCTCCCGGTACTGACCCGCGCTAACGCTCTTGACGTTTGTCCGAAGGAGAAAAGGAAGATGGCAAACAAGACGCTTTTCAAGTCGCTCGTAGGCAAGCTCATCCCCATCGCTGATGCGCGCAACGAGGAGTGCGCGCCGGCTTACGCGCTCACGCCTAAGCATGCGCTCGCGCAGTACGCGGCGACGGGCTGCCTCGGCGCGACGTTCTACGCGAACGCCTCGGAGCAGCTCGCGAAGGTGCTTGAGCTTTGCGAGAAGGTCGAGCCTGCGTTCATCGCGAAGACGGCCATCTACGCGCGCGAGCGTGGACTGATGAAGGATAGCCCCGCGCTCCTGCTCGCGGTGCTTGCGTCGAAGGACGTGCGACTTCTCGCGGCGGTCTTCCCGCGCGTAGTGGACATCGACGAGATTCTCTCGCTCGTCCGCGGCTTCGACGACTGCACGCTGCCGCGCGAAGAGTGGACGCACGCCGCGCATCTGACGGTCGCGCTCTGGCACCTGCTCCAGTTCGACTGGACGGAGGCCCTGATCCGCGTGCGCGCGGGCATCAAGCGTTACAACGCGGCGCACGGCATCGTCGCGACGCCGACGGGCGGCTACCACGAGACGCTGACGCGCTTCTGGCTGCGCCACGTCCGCACGTTCCTCGAAGACGGTCGCAACGAAGCGCGCTCGCTCGTCTCGCTCGCGAACGACCTCGTCGCCTGCTCCGACAAGAATCTCCCGCTCGCCTTCTACACGCGCGAGCGCCTGTTCTCGCCCGAAGCGCGCGTCGTCTGGATCGAGCCGGATTTACAGCCGCTGGCTTAGAGCGGCTTCCATATCAGTTTACCAATCGTTTAGAGGCGGGCAATGCCCGCCGCCTCAACTTACCCGAAGCTTGAGACGGCGGGCATTGCCCGCCTCTAAACGATTGATAGACCGATTTGCAAACCGCTCTAACGTTCACTGCGAGCGGAGTATCGCCAGCGGCTTGCGCGTCAGAACGTCCAGACTTGAGAGCGCGCCGACCGCGCCGACCAGAAGGACTGTGGCGGCGACGCCCGCGACTGAAGCGAGGGGCGCGAACGTCCACTCGATCTCGAAGACGTAACGCGCGACCGCAAAGGAGAGAGCGCTGCTCGCGAGCGCGCCGACTATTCCCGCGACAAGTCCGAGCAGTCCGTATTCGGCCAGCATCATCGCGAGCAGCACGCGCCGCCTCGCGCCGAGCGTCTTCAGCACCGCCGCCTCGTAGACGCGCTGGAACTTCGTCATCGCAATCGAGCCGACAAGAATCAACACGCCGCTTAATAGCACGAAGCCGCCGTTGAACGTCACCGCGAGCGTGATGTTCGACAGAATCCGGCTCACCCCGCGCACGATGTCCGCCACGTCTATCACGCTCACGTTCGGGAATCTGTCCACGATCTCGCGCTGAAAACGCGAGCGCGCAGGCTCTGCCGTGGGGCCGTCAATCGCGCCGACGAATGTCTGAGGCGCGGCGTCGAGCGCGCCCGGTCGGAAAAGCACGATGAAGCCCGTGCGCGAGTTGCGCCAGTCAACGCGCCTGACGCTCGTCACGCGCGCCGTTATCCTGCGCCCCTGTATGTCGAACATGACCGCGTCGCCGAGATTGATTCGGCCAAGCAGGCCCTCTTCGATTGAGACTTCAGGCTCGCTCGAAGGCGTCTCGTCCCAGAATTTTCCCGCGACTACTGTCTCGTTGTACTCAAGCCGCGGCCTGTATGTTACGACGTACTCGCGCCCGAGACCGCCGCGCTCGCGCCGCGACTGCTCCGAGTTGAAATCAATCTCTCGCCCGTTGTTTCCCACGATGCGCGCACGCAGCGTCGGTATCAACTCCGCGCGCGCGCCCGTCGTCCGCTCGACTATCTCGCGCACGCCCTCGACCTGATCCTTCTGCACGTCAATCAGGTACATGTTCGGCAGATTCCCGCGCCGCACCACGTCGAACTCGTCGAGCAAATTCGTCTGGAGCGAATGCACGGCCATCACGAGAAACGCACCAAGCCCGACGGCCATCACTATCACGCGCGTCTGATTGCCGGGCCGGTGCATGCTGTTGACGGCCTGACGCACAGCGAACGTGCCGAGGCCGCGCATTCGGCGCACGACGAAAATCAGAAGCCACGCCGCCGAGTACAAAACGAGCGCGGTCGCGCCAAGCCCGACGAGGAAGAAGACGCCGACGCGCACCGATCCGGCCTGCCACGACGTAAGAAACGTGAGGCCCGCCAACACCACGAGCGCGACCATCCAACGCCACAAATCGAGCCAGCGTCGTTTCGCATGCTCTTCGACTTCGCGCAAAAGCATGTTCGGCTTTATCTGCCGTATGCGGAGCAGCGGAAGCGCGGAGAAGAGCAGAGAGATGAGCAAACCGAGGCCAAGCCCCTGCGCCACCGCGCCCGCGCTCAGGTCGTAGCTCAAATTCGGCGGAAGGCTTTCGGCGAAGCGCGCGCGGACAAAAACGAGCGCCCCTTTCGCCAGCGCGACTCCCAACAGGCTCCCCGCCGCGCCAAGCGTGACGACCTGCGCCAGATATGCGAACGTCAGCCTCCGCCCCGTCGCGCCCACGCACTTTAGCACCGCGATTGTCTTACGCTTCTGCTCGATGAAGACGCGCGTGACGGAAGAGACGCCGATGCCGCCCAGCACCAGAACGACTAGCCCCGTCAGCGAGAGATAATTTTCCGCGCGCGTGAACTGCGCGCCTAGATTTTCTTCGGAGTCCTTGTACGAGCGAACGAAGAACGCGCCGCCACTTCGCTTCTCGCGCAGGACGGACGCGAGCCTGTCCGCGCTTCCCTCCGGCGTCTTGAAAAGAATCTTCCTTCGCGCGCGGCTCGCGAAGCCGGTCAGGCCCGCCTCCTCCAAACTCCCGCGCTCGACGAAGACGCGCGGCCCCATTCGGAAGCCGCTCCCGCTCCCCGGCTCTTGCTGCGTGACGCCGCGAATCTCGAACTCCCTCTCGCCGATCTTCACGCGGTCGCCGACCTTCATGCCTAAACGTTCGAGCAGGAGCGGAGCGACGACCGCGCCGCCGCCCTCGACGAGCGAGAAGTCGAAAGCCCTCCCATCCATCAGACGAAAGTCGCCGTAGAGCGGAAAGCCGCGCTCGATGCCTTTAAGCTCGACCATCAGCGCGCCCTCTAGCTCCGCGTCCGCGGGCCTTAGCATCGTCGCCGACTCGATTGTCTCCGTGCGCGCCTCGACCAACGGCGGACGCGCCGCCTCGCCTATTGCCGCGAGCGTTTCCTGCGTCCACTCGCGGTTCGTTTCTACCTGAACGTCCGCCGTCATCAGCGCGCGGGCCTCGCCCGCGACAGCGCGGTTCAGATTCTGAATCATCGAGCGCAGCGCGA